>CAZAXX010000073.1:0-11456 GCA_964489265.1 uncultured Coxiellaceae bacterium | reverse complement strand
CGCATTCTACATCCTTCTCGCAGAGTGTCAACCACATTTTTAAAAAAATTTTAAAAAAGTTTTAATGACTTGGAATATCGTGGAGATTGACTTGAAATTAGGCTAGATCATTAACCAAAAATCATTTCTTTCTCGAAAAACTGCGTCTAGAGCATTATTATAGCATATCTAAAACAAAATGGAGCACACGAACGTGACTGATAAAGAAAATCTGCCTGATCTTGAAGCATCTTTAACCGAAATTTCTGTTTTAATTGAACAAATGGAGCAAGGCGACTTAAGCCTTGAACAATCATTAAGCCAATTTGAGCGCGGCATCACCCTCATTAAACATGCACAAACTATTCTGCAGAAAGCAGAACAGAAGGTGCAAATTCTTATGCAAAACAACAACCAAGACGATTTAAGCAATTACGAGAACACTGAAGAATGAAACTAGCCGACTTTCTAATAGAAGCACAATCGCGCTTAGATCATATCTTTCGCCATTATTTTGTCGACCAATCTCAACCTGCCGCCAAATTACAAGAAAGTATTGCTTATGCGGTTTTAAATGGTGGCAAGCGAATTCGCCCGCTCTTAGTTTATCTAACGGGTTATGCACTCGATGCAACATGGGAAAATATGGACCCCGCCGCTACTGCAGTCGAATTAATCCATGTTTATTCGCTTATCCATGATGATTTACCCGCAATGGATAACTCTGATTTACGTCGCGGCAAACCGACTTGTCATAAAGTGTTTGGTGAAGCCATGGCAATTTTGGCGGGTGATGCACTGCAATCCCTGGCTTTTGAAATACTGGCAACTCATTCTACGACCTTAACTCCAAAACAGCGCTTAAGCATGATACAAAAATTAAGTACGGCCAGTGGCACACATGGGATGGCTGCAGGTCAAACACTTGATTTAAGCGGAATGACAACAGTTGAAACTTTAACAGAGATGTATCAACTCAAAACCGGCGCATTGTTAATGGCTAGTGTCGAGCTGGGTGCTATTGCGGCGAATAATGAAAATCCAGAGTTACTCGCTTCCTTGCAAAAGTTTGCTAAAAACATTGGCCTTGCTTTTCAAATTCAAGATGACTTGCTTGATATTGAAGGAACGACCCAACTCACAGGTAAACCGCAAGGCATTGATATGCTAAATGAGAAAATCACTTATCCATCACTGCTTGGTATTGATGAAAGTCGTCAAATAGTGCGAGTACTATTCCGCGACGCATTAACTGCGCTAGCAGGTTTAGGTCCGAAAGGTCAGTTACTACATGATTTTGCTAATTATCTTTTACAACGACAGAAATAGAAGGCTATCTAAAAAGCTCTAAATCAGCTAAACTGCGCAGAAATTGAAGGGAAGGCATCTCTATGTACTGCCCATTTTGTTATGCTAACGACACAAAAGTAACTGACTCGCGTTTAATTCGCGAAGGCAATCAAGTTCGTCGCAGACGTGAATGCTTGATCTGCAAAGAACGTTTCACGACGTATGAAACAGCAGAACTTGCCTTACCTCGCATTATCAAGCGCGATGGACGTCGAGATGTGTTTGACGAAGAAAAATTACGCGGTGGTATTTTGCGTGCTTTAGAAAAACGTCCCGTCAGTCTTGATCAAGTTGAAAATGCAGTCAGTCACATTATTCACAAGGCACGTGCGTCAGGTGAAAGAGAAATTCCATCCAAGCAAGTAGGCGAATGGGTGATGGAAGAGTTACACAACTTAGATCAAGTTGCTTATGTGCGATTTGCCTCTGTATATCGAAGCTTCCAAGACATCAAAGAATTCCGTGAAGAAGTCAGTCGTTTGGAAAATAATAAAAACTCAGTCAGTGAGGAGTAAAATTTATAATGAAACCAACTGCGCGACGTCATGCGAGACAGTATGCTTTACAAGCCATGTATCAATGGCAACTGTCGCATGCGCCTATCAAAGAAATTGAACTCGATTTTTTAATTCATCACATTAAACATAAAACCGATTTAGATTATTTTAAAGAATTGATTCATCAGATTCCGCAAGAACACACTGAATTAGACAATCAACTCATTCCATTTTTAAGCAGACCCATCACAGAACTAGATCCCATTGAACTCGTAATTTTACGTCTTGGCGCGTATGAATTATCCAAGCGTCTGGATATTCCCTATCGCGTTGCCATCAACGAAGCACTTGAGTTAACCAAACGTTTCGGTTCGGTTGAAGGCTACAAATTTGTGAATGGCGTGCTCGACCAACTCGCACGCAAACTACGCACTGAAGAAATTAAAGCAGATAAAAAGTCATGAATGAGTTCAACATCATTCGCCAATTTTTCTCATCACAAAAATTACAGCGTCAAGATGTGATGATTGGTATAGGCGATGATGCTGCTGTCATCACACCACCGCACGATCAACAAATCGTGATCACAACAGATACGCTTGTTAATGACGTACATTTTCCTGCAACAACATCTGCATTTGATATCGGATTTAAATCACTCGCTGTCAACTTGAGTGACTTAGCCGCGATGGGTGCAACACCCGCCTGGATCACTCTCGCATTAACATTACCGACCGCGGATGAAACATGGTTGACTGATTTTTCGCGCGGAATTTTCACGTTATGCGCTGACTATCAAATACAATTAATCGGTGGTGATTTAACACGCGGACCTTTAGCTATCACGATACAAGCCATGGGTTTAATTCCCAGGCAACAGGCAATTTTGCGCAGCGGCGCAAAAGTCGGTGATTTAATTTACGTGACGCATACACTAGGCGATGCAGCGTGCGGTCTTGCTTTTTTGCAAAATAAAATCTCGATTGCTTCAGTCGCACAGCAAGAATTTGTTTTAGCGCGACTGAATCGTCCAACACCCCGAGTGCAAATTGGCAATGCATTGCGAGGAATTGCAAATGCTGCAATTGATATTTCAGATGGTCTGCTTGCTGATTTAAAACATATTTTAACAGAAAGTAAAGTTGGCGCTCTGCTCAATGTTGATCGCATTCCAATTTCAGCAGCACTCGCGAAATCCGTTAGCAAAGAAGAAGCGCTGTCATTCGCATTACACTCGGGTGATGATTATGAATTATGTTTCACTGTTCCAAAAAATAAAAAAAATCAAATCCCCGCGCATTGTACTTGTATTGGTGAAATAACTGATTCAAACGAATTAGTCTTGCAGAATGACGAAAACACAAAATACAATCAGCAACCTGATGGCTATCAACACTTTCGTTAATAAGAGATTGTTATGCGTGATTATATAGTTCCTCCAATTCCTCAAACTGTCTGGCAAAAGCCTTCGCATTTCATCGCATTTGGTTTTGGCAGTGGCACGATGCCAATTGCGCCAGGCACTTTCGGCACTTTAACTGCAATTCCTTTTTATCTGGCACTTCGCACCTTGCCAACGAGTATTTATGTGTTGTGTGTGATCGTGATTATGCTTGGGAGCATGTGGTTATGCCAACGTGTTTCTAACGAAATAAAAGTCGCAGATCATCAAGGCATGTGTCTGGATGAGTTTGTTGGTTTTTTTGTTGCGATGATTGGCGCACCGCACGGATTTTTCTGGATCGCATTAGGTTTTATTTTATTTCGAATTTTTGATATTTGGAAACCATGGCCGATTGATTATGTTGATTCACACATGCATGGTGGTGTTGGCATGATACTCGATGATGTGTGCGCGGGAATTTATAGTTTAATCATTATGAAAATTCTTACCTGGATAATTTAATTATGACAAATTGGTTAACTTCAGCTTTTCTTGCTCTGTTCAGTTTTGGTTTATGGGGATTATTTACAAAATTGGCCGTTGTGCATATTGATTCACGCAGCGCGTTGATTTACCAAACGCTGGGTGTTGTTGTGATTGGGCTCATTGCGTTAAACATGGTAAATTTCAAACCCGCGACGGATACCAAAGGTTTAATTTACGCTGTGTTGACGGGCATTGCTTATGGCGTGGGTTGTTTATTTTATTTTATGGCCGCCAGTAAAGGAAAAATTATTACGGTTGTGACTTTAACTGCGCTTTATCCTTTGATCACAATTATTCTCGCTTATTTTTTATTGAAAGAAGTGGTCACAGTGAAACAGTGGTTAGGGATTGGGATGGCGATGGGGTCGATTTTGTTGATGTCGCTTTGACCCTTCGAGACGGCGCTGCGCGCCTCCTCAGGGCGAACGGGTTTTTTTATGATGCGAACGGACGGATGACGTCGAGATTTGGGAAATGCTCGAGAACAGTCGCTATATCATTTTCAAGAAAAATTAATTTTAAATTCGGTCCTGCATCTTGCGTGAAAAAAAGTGCTAATCCTTGATGACGCAAATTCCAAATTTTTCTCATCGTTTCGATCGTTTCAGGTAAGGCATAACACACAGGCGGCCAAGCGCTTAACATTGTTGCATGCATGGTGAGCGCATTGGATTCCGCTGTTTTACCCAGCAACATAAAATCTTTTAAATTAATTGCCTGCTTCAGCGCAGTCAAATCACGATTCACTTTTGCAGGCCACGCAGAGTAAAGTGAACTGGTCGTCACGGTGCGCTGCATTGCATCGCGTGAACTCACTTCTTTTTCCATATCACTAAAAACAAGTAAACCCATGCAGAGCTCTGGCCACGTATCAGAAATCAGTGAACCATGACTATCCATGCCATCTGCTTTTACACCCACATGCCATTCCACAAAACCGTGCCAGATCGAACGACATGCGCTGCCACTGCCGAGTCTCGCCAATATAGATAATTCGTTTTCTTTTAATTCCCAGCCAAATAATAAATTAAATGCTTGCACCAGCGATGCAAAACCACAAGCAGATGAAGCAAGTCCCGCACCGATCGGAATATTGGTTTTGATATTTGCAACAAAATATAAATCGCGTCTTACTCGGAATAAATCAAAAAAAGCCAGCAAGCGTTTGCCAAAAGGTGATACCCAATCAATTTGGCGATCATTATGAAAAACCACATCATACGGACCAGAACCGATAGATAACTCAGTCGTTGCGCCTTTATTACCGAGTGAAACAGAAAGACTCGAGGTCACTGGTAAATTCAATTCGGTATCGCGTTTACCCCAATATTTACATAAAGCAATATTGCTAGGTGCATAGGCTTTTGCAGTAGAATTTTGGGGCATAGAGCCACGTCGTTCGCCCAATATCGCATGCACAACATCAGATTTTTTCACAGAGCACCCCCTGATTTGTCATCTTCACATCCATTTGTTGTATACCACTTTCGCTCGCAAAATTTAGCTGGGAACACTCACCTAATGCAACCACACAATCACCTAAACCGGAACCTGAAATCTTCGCGCCTAATATGTCGGGCAACTGGCGTAACGCAGTTATTATGCCATCGATTTCTGTTGTATTCACGCCTAAACTCTTCATTAAATCTTCTTGCGCATTCAGCGTATGACCTAGCGCCTGCCAATCCTGATTTTTTATGGCGCGCATACCTTGCAGAGTACATTGATTGATGGCTTTACAAATAGTGCTAAATTCATCGGGCTGATTCGCAAATTTTTTTTGAACGAACTGAATAGCATCTGCTGTTTTTGTTTTATAACCTGAATAAACAACAACAATTGGAAATAAAGTCGAAAGTTTTTCTACTTTAAACGGTGTCATGCGATACAAAACAATTCCTCCCATGACGCATGCTGCGACATCGGCACCTGAACCCGTCCCTTGAACTTGACGCACAACCTGACGCGCCAGTTTTATTAATTCCTCAGCACTGAGCGATAAATTAAACCAGGCAGCTAAAGCAGATAATGTCGCAACGGTCACTGCAGCAGAAGATGCAAAACCGACGGTCGCTGAAAATTCAGATTCAATTTTAATATGACAGCCCAATTTAAAATAATTTTCCATTTTATTGAGAGCGGCTAACACAAATTGAAATGGCGCAACAGGTTGAAAATTTGCGACAGTCGTGTGATGTTCGCCTAACATTGATTCAAGAATAATTTGTTTATCCTCGCGCGGCGTTAAAGTCACTGTCATACGCTTGTCAATTGCGCATACTAATGCGTGTTGACCATGTAAAACTGCATACTCACCCAGCAACATCAAGCTACCTGGCGCAGATGCTTTAAACAACATGCACGCCTCGCGGTTCACCGGTCACGGGTAATAGCGCATAGTGATAGCGCGCACAGAGTGTCTTTAATGCATCACTGTTTTCTGTGACGACTAACACAACACCGCTTGTTTCACCAGACACTGCGCCTGCACCACAAATTTTTGCGGCACCGTGTGAATTTTCAATTTCACGAATAAATTGCTGCACATTCGCGGGAACTACACCAATTTTAGTTAGCAATGTGTGATTCGCTTGGATTGTTTTAATTATTTCACTCAGTTGATTTGCTTGCAGTGCAGCATCCATTGCTTCTGTGACAGCGGCAAAATCATCGCCTAACGAACTATTTTTAAAATACTGAGCAACCTCAGCAACACATTCACCGGTCGTTGATTTTGGTGCGCCGGTGTTGACTAAATACATAGGTAAATCAGGCACTGCGCGCTGCTGAATTTGCCCGTCTTTCACTAAAATACAACCGCCCTGCAACGAAACACGCAAATCCAAACCGCTAGAATAACCATGTTGCATATTTTCCGCTTCAAGACTTAAGCGAAAAAAAAGTTCGGGTGACATATCGACTTGCATGTGGTGCGCCATTGCATGCACGATGCTTAATATAGTTGCCGCCGAAGATCCCATGCCGCACCCCATCGGAATATCCGATTGCAAACGAATTCGCACACCTTGCGTCAATTTAAGATTTAATTTTTCTAAAAAAAGACTAAAAGCAAATTGCGCAAGTTCGACTGGTTTTTGCAATACATCACGAATCTTGAAATCGCCATGCATGAAGCGTTCATATTTTTGTTTAATGTGATTTTTCAAGTGAGTTAATGCGGTGAAAGTGAGTCCCTGTTCATATGCAAGATCAGACAAATCAAACGAAACCAATGGCAACAACTGCGCTGTCGCTGTTGCAGTTGCGTAGCGATTAATTGCCATAGCAAGAGCAGGCGCGCCGTATACAACGGCATGCTCGCCTGAGAGAATTAATTTGCCGGGTGCATAGATTTTCATGCTTCTTCTACACGCTCATAAATTCGTTTGTGGTCGCGTATCGCAGCCAAGCGAAATGCGCCAGTTTGATGCTTAGGCGTTTCACAATGACTGCCATCTTTTGGAAAACGATACGAATAAAATGCTTCATATTCCGGATAACTTAATGTCGTACGTTCCATTAACATTTTAGCGTGTTGTTCGGTATCTAATACGGCTTGATAACCAGGTTGTACAATGCCACTAAAATATTCTGCGACACACCCCGATCCATAACTGTAAAATCCAATTCGCTTGCCGCTCAAATCATCTGGCGTCAAATCCAGTAAAGCAGTCAATCCAACATATAATGCAGCAGTGTAACTGTTACCAATTTTGCGGCCGTATTCTAGCGAATGACCGATTTGCGCATTGAGTGTTTCTTCTGGCAATTTTTGTTGGCCACTGATTTTTGCTAAATGTTGATGTGCTTTTTCCACTAGGCGCGGCACTGGAATGTGATAACAAAAATAATCGTGATCGTGAAATTCGCGTGCCGACCAAGATTGATATTGCTGCCAGGATTTTTCCAGCATCGTTAAATATAATTTACTCGAATATTTCCCTTCAACAAACGCTTCATCAGAATAATTCGGTCGCCAGAAATCCATCACATTATCGGTCACTACACCATACTCTGGTTCGAAAGCAATGACGCGTGGATTGGCTGATAACACCATCGCAACGGCACCACAACCTTGTGATGATTCGCCGGGCGTACCTAACCCATAACGTGCAACGTCGGATGCCACTAACAAGATTTTTTTATCCGGATGTTGGCGCAAATACGGCAATGCCAATTGCAATGCAACTGTCGCGCTGTAACAGGCTTGTTTCAACTCAATCACACGACAACGCTCGGACAAACCCAATAAATGATGTACATAAATTCCAGCAGCTTTCGATTGATCGATGCCTGATTCCGTGGCAAACAACAACATTTCAATGGAATTAGGATCGATATGACGAATCGCACGAAGTGCTGCGTTTGTAGCAAGTGTCACAATATCTTCATCTGGCGCTGGGACACCCATTTTATGCTGACCCAATCCAACATGAAATTTATCCGGATCCACACCGCGTGCCACAGCTAATTCTGCTAAATCCAATGCATAATGCGATGTGTAAAAAGAAATTGTATCAATACCAACTTTAACCACGTCGTTGCCCCTCACTCGATTTTCTTCGCTCTAACTTTAAATGGGTTTTGATTAATTCACCTGGATTGGTTTGCGCAGCCAACAACGACAATTCACCACACAAAACAGCGCCCGCTGCAATGATAGCTAAACGACGCGCGTTCGCACCTTGTTCACGCTCTTCCAGACACTCCAGCATGCGTAAATTTTCACGCACAAAATCAAATGTTTTGCCGCTGCCAACTGAACCAACAATAATATTTGGCAGCGTCACAGAAAAATATAAATCCTGACCGCGGACTTCGGCATGCACCATACCTTGTGAACCTTCAATAATATTTGCGCCATCTTGCCCCGTTGCTAAATAAAAAGCTAATAACATATTGGCAAAATGCGCATTCGCGGTGCGTAGTCCGCCAGAAATAATATTCCCGATTAAATTTTTCTTAATGTTCAACTGAACGATTTTTTCTGGCGTTGTTTTTAATTGTTTTTCGCAGACATCATAGGGAACTTGCACTTCGGCAATAACATATTTGCCCCGTCCTAAAATTCCATTCACGGCAGATACTTTTTTATCTGAACAATAATTCCCGGAAATTGAGACATATCGCAGCGTACGAAACCGCAATAAAATCCATTCCATCAAACGATCTGCTGCGAGGGTTGACATGTTATGTCCCGCGGCATCGCCGGTATTAAATTCAAAACGGACATAAATTAAATTGCCAACAATTTGGGTATGCATATCAACAAGGCGCGCATAACGACTGGTTTCCGCAATAATGGTTTGCATGGCTTCTTTATGTTGCGTGAGATTCAAAACAGCTTCATTGGCTTCAACGACATTGTCTGCTTCAAGCAAAATAGAACGCGTCATCCTGTCATCTACAATCACCGCCCGAATCCCGCCCGATTGGTTACACACTTTCGCGCCACGGTGTGTGGAGGGCCATAAAGGTGTCTCAAAAGTCGCGAGTGGAATCATTAATTCCGAGTCAACTTCAGGGCCGCTAAACTTGAGCGGTCCTATCAAGCGCATTGGAACTGTTGCAATTTGTTCTATTGTCTGCCAGCGCATAAAAAATTATTTCCAGTTAAAACAGCCACAAAGGCGTCGGTAAGTTAGTAATTCATCGAGCAACCCCTCTTCCTGAGGATCTGCCCTACGACGATCAAAAATCAATTTTGTCCCATTCCACTATCTATGCTATAAAAAGCGTTTCATTTTACTGGAAAACGATCGATGACAGCAACCGAACAAGTTATTCTTGTGAATGAGAATGACGAACCCCAAGGAACCGCCGAAAAGCTTGCCGCACACCAAAAAGGCTTATGCCACCGCGCTTTCTCGGTATTTATCTTTCGAAAACAACCTGATATAGAAATTTTGCTGCAGCAACGCGCCGAAAATAAATATCACTCGCCACTGCTTTGGACCAATACCTGTTGTTCCCATCCACGTCCTGATGAGGACATTGTGCAGGCCGGACAACGGCGTTTATGGGAAGAAATGGGCATTGAAACTGAATTATCGCGAGTAGGCAGTTTTCATTATGTCGCTCATTTTGAGAATGGCTTGACCGAAAATGAAGTGGATCATGTGTTGCTTGGTTCTCTGGTCGATAAAACGTTTCAAGTCAATCCGCTCGAAGTTGCTGATTATCGGTGGATTAGTCTCCCTGAGCTAAACAAAGAAATTGCACTATTTCCAACGAAATTTACTCCCTGGTTAAAACAAGCATTAGCTATTGCAGAAAGGAATTTGCTATGACCGAAATAATTGACATTCATCAGTTGAAAAAATTACAACAAGAATTTTCTGCAGTACGTGACTGGGAAAAATTCCATACGCCAAAAAATTTGGCCATGGCGTTAACGTGTGAAAGTGCGGAGCTCCTGGAAATATTTCAGTGGGTGAGTGAAGATGCTTCGCGTCTTGCGCATGAAGATCCTGTCATCAAGCAAAAAACCAGTCATGAGTTAGCAGATATTATGTTGTATGTGATTCGTCTGGCGGATTTAATGCAGATTAATTTGAATGAAGCAATTCAGCAGAAAATTGTTTTGAATAATGAAAAATATCCGGCTGAGCTTGTTAAGGGGTCGGCTAAAAAATATGATGAGTATTTTACGGATTAATATTCACCGTCATCCTGAACGCCACCCTGTCATCCTGAACAAAGTGAAGGACCTCCACGTTATAACGCGGAGATCCTTCGAGCAAAAAGCGCCCTCAGGATGACACGGCTGCCACGGCCGCATAAACCGGAAATCGCTGACAAAGTTCCAACACATTTTTCCGCACTGTTTCAATGGTTTTTTCATTGTGAATATCATCCAAAATATCACACAACCAATTCGTCAACATTTCACATTCTTTTTCTTTAAAGCCACGCGTTGTGATCGCAGGTGTGCCTAACCGCAAACCACTTGTCACAAACGGTGATTGTGGATCATTTGGAACTGCATTTTTATTCACGGTAATATACGCACGACCTAACGCAGCTTCCGCATCTTTGCCTGTGATATTTTTATCAACTAAATCGACTAAAAATAAATGATTATCCGTTCCACCGCTCACCACTTTGTAACCGCGCTCAATGACGATTTTTACCATGGTTTTTGCATTTGCTAAAACTTGTTGTTGATAATTTTTAAAGTCAGGTTGCAATGCTTCGCTAAATGCAACAGCTTTTGCAGCGATCACATGCATTAATGGGCCACCTTGTCCGCCCGGAAATACGGCTGAATTCAATTTTTTTTCAAGCTCTGGATTAGATTTTGCTAATATCAAGCCGCCGCGGGGACCGCGTAGCGTTTTATGAGTGGTAGAAGTCGTGACATCTGCAATATTAACAGGGGATGGATAAATACCAGCTGCGACAAGTCCTGCAACATGCGCAATATCCGATAACATATAGGCGCCCACACTATCTGCTATTTGACGCATACGCTGCCAATCTATGATTCGAGAATAAGCGGAAAAGCCTGTCACAAGTAATTTAGGTTGGTATCGTTTAGCTAACATTTCGACTTGTTCATAATCAATTAAAGCCGTTTCTGCATCAACCCCATAAAAATGAAATTGTTATCCTTTTCCTGAAACATCAACACCAGCCCCATGAGTTAAATGCCCCCCTTCCGCTAAACTCATACCTAATACGGTATCACCTGGTTTTAT
>CAZAXX010000072.1:0-11861 GCA_964489265.1 uncultured Coxiellaceae bacterium | reverse complement strand
AAGCAGCAGCGAAGAAGAAGCAAAAGCAGGTTCACCTCAAAGAAGTTAAACTTCGTCCCGCTACGGAAGAGGCGGATTACCAGGTTAAGTTACGTAATATTATCCGTTTCTTAGCAGATGGTGATAAGGCTAAAGTCACGATTAGATTTCGTGGACGTGAAATGACGCATCCTGAATTAGGTATGCAGCTCATGGAACGTATCATTGCAGATTTAGTTGATCACGGTGTTGTCGAACAACGTCCAAAATTGGAAGGTCGACAAATGGTGATGGTGATTGGTCCGAAGAAATAACGAGCTGCCTGATTTTTATTTCTAACTTTATATATTACTCATCGCAACTGGTTTTTGGTGAGATATCAAACGCAAGCCCAAGAGCTTGAGTTGCGATGAGTATTATGTGTGTAAATTGGAGTAATTATGCCTAAGTTAAAAACCAACCGTGGGGCGGCTAAACGCTTTCGGGCGACAGCTAACGGCTACAAGTGTCGCCGTACAAATCGCAACCACATTTTGACGAAAAAATCGACCAAGCGTAAGCGTCATTTACGTACGACAGGTCGAATTGATGCATCCGATATGCGTTCAGTAGCGCGTATGCTGAATGACCAATAATCGGAGTTTGAGGAGATAAGAGTATGCCAAGAGTAAAAAGAGGTGTCACAGCGCGTGCAAAGCACAAAAAAGTGCTTGCTAAAGCGAAAGGTTATTATGGCGCGCGTAGCCGAGTATTCCGTGTTGCAAAACAAGCGGTAACGAAAGCAGGTCAATATGCTTATCGTGATCGTCGCCAGAAAAAACGTGTTTTCAGAGCGCTTTGGATTACCCGTATCAATGCGGCAGCGCGTGAACATGGTCTGTCTTATAGCGTGTTTATGAATTGCTTGAAGAAATTGGAAATTCAAGTTGATCGTAAAGTATTAGCTGATATCGCTGTACACGATCATGCTGCATTTGCTGCACTGGCAAACCAAGCGAAACAAAGTTTAGCAGCGTAAACGCTTAAAAATGTAGGGGCGAACCTGTGTGTTCGCCTTTCTCTATAAGCCACATCCCTCGCAGTTTTGTGGACAACGCGTTTCACTAAAAAACCTTGCCTTATTTGTTTGGAAAAAATTCTATGACGGACTTGGATGCAATCTTAGAACAAGCCACACAAGAAATTCATACCACTGACGATTTAAAAAATCTCGATCATTATCGCGTATTTTATTTGGGTAAAAAGGGCAGATTGACTGAATGTCTGAAAAGTTTAGGTCAATTACCGCCTGAAGAACGTCCATTGGCGGGACAACGCGTAAACGCAATTAAAGATCAAATTCAAGCAATGATTGAAGAGCGTTCAAACCTGCTCAGTCAACAACAAATTGCAAGTGAACTCACCGCAGAATCCATCGATGTGACATTGCCTGGACGCCAACAAAATTTTGGTACTATCCATCCAGTGACAAAAACACGCGAACGCATCGAAGCGATTTTCGCGCAAATGGGTTTTCTGACAGTGGATGGTCCTGAAATTGAAGATGACTATCATAATTTCGAAGCACTCAATATTCCTGCGATGCATCCCGCACGTGCGATGCAAGATACATTTTATTTTCCAGATAATACGGTACTGCGCACTCAAACATCTTCCGTGCAAATACGCGTGATGGAAAATAGCAAGCCGCCATTGCGCATTATTGCAATGGGACGTGTTTATCGTCGTGATTTTGATATTACGCATACACCGATGTTTCATCAGATTGAAGGATTGATGGTGGATGAAAATGTCAGTTTTGCTGATTTGAAAGGGATTTTGCAGCAATTTCTACAAGAATTTTTTGAAGCTGAAGTGCCGGTACGTTTTCGTGCGTCTTATTTCCCATTCACTGAACCTTCTGCGGAAGTAGATATAGGTTGCCAAAATTGTCATGGCAGTGGTTGCCGTATCTGTAAAAATACCGGTTGGTTAGAAGTATTAGGTTGTGGCATGGTCCATCCCAACGTGTTTCGTTTTGTAGGTATTGATAGCGAGCGTTATACCGGCTGGGCTTTCGGTGCTGGATTGGATCGTTTGACGATGTTGCGTTATGGCATTACCGATTTGCGTGCTTTATTCGAAAATGATTTGCGTTTCCTAAAACAATTTTAAGACGAGCTCTTAGGACTTCAACATGAAAATTAGCGAACTCTGGTTACGTGAATGGGTTAATCCACTATTATCTCGTGAAGATTTGTGCGAAGCGTTAACCATGGCAGGTTTGGAAATTGAAGAAGTCTCGCCTGTCGCAGAAAAATTTTCTGGTGTGGTTGTTGGACAAGTTATCAGTATTGAAAAACATCCCGAAGCGGATCGTTTACATGTATGCCAAGTAGCAACTGGCGGTGCAGAACCCATCACCATTGTGTGCGGCGCGCAAAATGTTGTTGCAGGTATGAAAACTGCTGCCGCACTCGAAGGCGCAGTTTTAGCTAATAAAATGAAAATAACAGCAAGTAGATTGCGTGGTGTGCTTTCGCACGGGATGTTATGTTCAGCGCGCGAGTTGGGTTTAGCTGAAGAAAGTAATGGTTTAATTGTTTTACCACCCGATGCAAAAGTGGGTGAAAATGTCTGGGATTATTTGAATTTAACGGATCATGTGCTGGATATTTCCATTACGCCGAATCGTGGTGATTGTTTAAGTGTTGCAGGACTTGCGCAAGATGTTGCTGCAATTACCCAAACAAAATTGACTATCCTGGATGTTCCAACGATAGACGCAACAATTAGTGATGCTCTGCCAATTGTTCTTCGCGCGCAAAAAGAATGTCCGCATTATGTGGGTCGTGTTATTCGACGCGTGGCCGCCGATGCAGCTACCCCCATCTGGATGCAAGAACGATTACGTCGCAGTGGAATTCGATGCATAAGTCCAATTGTCGATGTCATGAATTACGTCATGCTTGAATTAGGTCAGCCCATGCATGCATTTGATCTCGCGAAAATTTCAGGCGGTATTCAAGTCAGATTGTCCACTCAAGACGAAAATTTAGAATTATTGGATGGCCAAACAATCACATTAGATTCTAAAACACTGATCATTGCAGATGACCAAAAGCCATTAGCAATTGCAGGTGTGATGGGTGGCATGGAATCAGCTGTAACATTGCTGACTCAAGATATATTTTTAGAAAGTGCTTTTTTTCAGCCCACCAGCGTTGCGCGCATGACGCGCCAATATAAATTAAATTCCGAATCAGCTTATCGTTTCGAACGAGGAGTTGATCCAACCCTACAAGTACGCGCAATCGAGCGTGCAACCCAACTGATACTTCAGATTGCAGGCGGTGAAGCAGGTCCTGTGATTGATATTGCTAACGAAAATGATTTGCCCCAAACAAAAAAAATAATCTTGCGTGCTCCACGCATCAAAAAAATATTGGGCTTGGAAATTTCTGACGAACAGGTTACAGCAATTTTGCAATCGTTAGGCTTTGTAACAGAAAAAACCGCGACAGGCTGGAATGTCATAGTACCTGCGCGACGATTTGATATGACCATTGAAGAAGATTTGATTGAAGAAATCATCCGTATTTATGGTTATCAAAAAGTTCCCCAGCATGCCGCAGCGACTTCTGCGATGCAGATACATCCGCGTTCTGAAAAGAGATTGACGTTGTCTATGTTGCGTCATGCATTGCGAGATATGAGTTATCATGAAGTAGTAACTTACAGTTTCATTGATAAAAAAATGCAAACGCTATTTGATCCCACCGCAGAATACAAAGAATTGTTGAATCCGATTACCGCTGAAATGTCAGTGATGCGTACATCATTATGGCCTGGCTTGGTTAATACCTGTTTATACAATCACAATCGCCAGCAGTCTCGGGTGCGAATTTTTGAGTCTGGGTTGCGCTTTGTGATGAAAGAGGGCGTATTAACCCAAGAAAGAGTGTTAAGTGGTTTAATAGCCGGCAGTGTAAATCCTGAGCAATGGGGCCTGCCTAATCGCCAAGCTGATTTCTTCGACTTGAAAGGCGATCTAGAAAATCTATTAAAATTAACAGGTTACGCTGAGCAATGCGAATTTAAAACAGGAACTCATCCTGCGTTACATCCAGGTCAAACAGCCGAAATATATCGTAATGGTGAATACCTGGGTATCCTGGGTGTGTTACATCCATCGCTTGCAAAAAAGATTAGCGCAGAGGGCAAAATCGTCTTATTTGAATTGTTATTGGACAAATTAGAGATTGCAAAACTGCCACGTTATAGCGAAATATCCAAGTTTCCAGAAATTCGCCGTGATATCGCAATTTTAGTGAATCAGACTGTACCAGTTTATTCAATTCAGGATACAATAAGGAATGTAGCTGGTGAGTTGTTGCAAAACATTGATGTATTTGATGTTTATCAAGGAAAGGGCATTACCGCCGGACATAAAAGTGTAGCGTTAGCATTGACTTTACAACATGCTAGTCGCACGCTGGTAGATGAAGAAGTTGCCGATTTAATGAGGCGAGTCATTGTTGCATTGAAAGAGACGTTCGCTGCTGAACTAAGGGGCTAACCATGGCACTAACTAAGGCAGATATAGCGGAACACTTGTTTAATGGAATAGGTCTTACCAAACGCGAAGCAAAAGAAATCGTTGAAATTTATTTTCAACAAGTTTGCACTGCGCTGGAAAGCGGTCAACAAGTTAAGCTTTCCGGTTTTGGTAATTTTGAATTGCATGACAAAAATGAACGTCCCGGGAGAAATCCTAAAACAGGCGAATCCATTCCTGTTTCAGCTCGACGGGTTGTGACATTTCGAAGTGGCCAGAAACTAAGAGCGCGTGTTGAGGTGTATACAGGGAATGAAGGTAAAGACGCTCGGTCACAGGATTCTACAACGTAAGCAAGCTACCACGCATACGTTGCCAGCGATTCCTGATAAACGCTATTTCACTATTGGTGAAGTGGCGCGTTTGTGCGCGGTGATGGCGCATGTATTGCGTTATTGGGAAAGTGAATTCCCCCAGTTGAAACCAACCAAACGACGCGGTAATCGGCGATATTATCAACACAATGATGTATTGATAGTTCGCCAGATTAGAAAATTATTGTATGAAGATGGCTTTACAATCGAAGGTGCAAGAGCACAGCTACAATCTAATCCTTCTGAAGTCGACAAAACAATAAAAACTGCAGCGGAAGTGAAAAAAGTGATTGCAGACTTAGAAGGAATTCTGCAAAAATTGCAAACCCAATAGATACTGAATCACGCAATAAAAAAATTAAACGGGGCGTAGCGCAGCCTGGTAGCGCACTTGTCTGGGGGGCAAGTGGTCGCCGGTTCAAATCCGGCCGTCCCGATCAAATTGCTGAATTTGTAACAAGGAATAGTGAGCCGTGGAAAAAGTATGGTTAAAGAATTATCCCGAAGGAATCCCAGCAGAAATTAATCCAGACGAATATAAATCTCTTGTCGATATCTTTGAGCAATGTTGTAAACAATATAACGATTTACCTGCTTTTTATAATCTAGGCGTGACAATTACTTATCATGAGCTCGAAGTGCTATCACGTGCCATGGCCGCTTATTTTCAGCATGGTTTAAATCTTAAGAAAGGCGATCGAATTGCTCTCATGATGCCGAACATTCTTCAATATCCTGTTGCTCTGTTTGGCGCATTGCGAGCGGGTTTGATTGTTGTGAATGTGAATCCCTTGTATACGCCACCCGAATTGATTCATCAGATAAAAGATTCAGGCGCTGAAACTATTGTTGTTCTCTCAAGTTTTGCAGATACCGTAAAAGTAGCAATGGCTGAAACATCACTTAAAAATGTTATTGTGACAAACATGGGTGATTTGTTTCCGCAGCCAAAAGCATTTTTAGTTAATTTTTTCCTGAAATATATTAAGAAAAAAGTACCCAATGTGCATATTCCAAATGTTATTCACTTTAAAGATGCATTGGCAAAAGGAAAAAAACTTAACTTCAAACATGTTGATGTGAATAATCAAGATATCGCCTTTTTGCAATACACTGGCGGTACGACAGGTGTTGCAAAAGGCGCGATGTTAACGCATCGCAATTTGGTTGCGAATGTCATGCAGGCACAAGCCTGGTTTAGCCCGATTTTTGAGTGGAAAAAAGAAATTATTATTACCGCATTACCGCTCTATCATATTTTTTCACTCACAGCGAATTGTATGTTTTTGATGAAGCTGGGTGGGTTAAATGTATTAATTACCAATCCACGTGATTTACCGCAAATGATTTCTGAAATGTCAAAATTTAAATTTACAGTGATCACCGGCGTTAATACGTTATTTAATGGCTTATTAAAATGTCCCAAATTTGCAGAATTAGATTTTAGTGGTTTAAAACTTTGTTTAGGCGGTGGTATGGCAGTGCAACGAGCCGTCGCTGATAAATGGCATCATGTGACAGGCGTTCCAATATTGGAAGCCTATGGTCTGACCGAAACATCGCCTTGCATCTCAATCAATCCACCTGAGTTAGAAGAATATAATAGTACAGTCGGAATGCCTGTTTCTTCGACCGACATTTGTATTTTGGATGATAGCGGTAAGGAAGTTCCTTTAAATCAGCCAGGAGAAATCGCAATCAAAGGTCCGCAAGTGATGTATGGCTACTGGCGAAATCCTGCTGAAACACAAAAAGTTTTTACGAAGGATGGTTGGTTGTTAACAGGTGATATCGCTTCAGTTGATGAAAATGGTTATGTACATATTCGCGAACGTAAAAAAGATATGATTTTAGTTTCTGGCTTCAATGTGTACCCGAATGAAATTGAAGATGTCATTGTGCGATTGCAAGGTGTGCGTGAAGCAGCGGTGATTGGTGTGCCTGATGAGAATTCAGGTGAAGCTGTCAAAGTATTTATTGTCAAAGATGATCCGAATCTCACAGTCAGTGATATCTTGCGTTATTGCCATAAAAATCTGACTGGATATAAGATTCCAAAATTTGTCGAATTTACCCAAGAGTTACCGAAATCAAATGTAGGAAAGATTTTGCGTCGCGCATTGCGTGATGCCTCTCCAGCTAATACGGAACTCAGCCATTAAGCTGGGGTGTGTCATCCTGAGAGCGTTTTTTGCTCGAAGGATCTCCTCATATCTATTGGGAGATCCTTCACTTCGTTCAGGATGACAAAAGCTGCGTTCAAGGATGACAAAAGCTGGGCTCAGGATGACACGGGTCTTATCTACCGCTTTGGCGCAGCCAGTTGTCTTGTCAAAACACACTCTTTGTTATGTGGTAGTTTAGGCGATTTAAAAAGAGTGGCATGACCGCCGTAACTATAGGCTAGAACAATATCCGCTAATTCAGCGGGAAGCACCTTTACAACTTCCGGCTTGGTTTCCTCAGCTGCGCAATAATTTCTAATCCAAGAGGGTGCAAAGAGTTTTGTTTTATTTCTTGTAGTCTGCGCAATCCAGCCATTTGGCATGGGAACAAATTTATAAATCTGACCTTTACTTATGGCGTATTGAGAGCTTAGACATTCCCAAGTCCGAAGATCATAATGCATTAGTTGGTCTCTAACTCCTACGATAACCGTGTTATCAGGAAGCATGACAAAACTTAGAATAGAAGAAGGACTCGAAGGAACATTATGAGGCATATAGCGACCGTCTTCTAGAGAAAGAGTGCCAATATATCCACTTTGATAGCCAAGTAGTAGCATACCGCTGTTTATTGTTTCCATTGCAGTGACTGCAACGCTAGTATCTGGTCTAGGTTTTGTTGTGAAAGTGTTCATAACTTTTTTCGAAATCAAATCCAAAATGTTGACACAACCATCTCTATGTCCTGTGGCAAGCAAACCATTTTCAAGTACAAGCATGGTACAAATATCTTGAGGACAATAAAAAGAACTATCAGGTACCTGTAAAAGCGTCCAATTTTCCATATTGATTGTACGCCGCTGAACCTGGCCGGTTTTATCAGCAATAACGAGTTCATTGTTTTGCAACACAGCCATTGCAGTGATATCACGTAGCTTTGGAAGGTCAGAAGTTTCTTCCTTAAATTCAAATTCCCCAACCAATTTTTTAGTCTGAATATGATGAATTTTTATGTTAGAAAAACCTGTGACAAGGAGATGTTCTCCGTCCGGTAACACGATAGCATCCCCCCAGCACAACCGTTTTGCGCATACATTGACAGATAACTCTCGCCACTCACTCACATAATTTAATAAATGTGCTGCTTTTTTCTCTCTTTCTGCAAAATAATTCTGTATTTCTGTAACAGTGTCAGGATCGAGTTTTTCAGCAACATAGGCAAGAAATATATCCTTGTGCCATTCTTCTAAATAAGGTAGCTGTCCGATAAATTGCAGAATTTTTTTAACATCGATATTCCCTTTTTTAATACAAGCATCCACAAAATACATCAATGGTGTCTTGTTTTGATTGTCATAGACATTAATAAGCGCATCAAACTTTATTAAAAGATTTGGAATTTCTGTCAGATCTGCTCTATCCAAACCATATTCAAACGCAAGCATTAAAGGCGTTTTGCCATTTTTGTCTTGCGCATTAACATCGGCATTATTCTCAAGTAAAAACTGAATAAGGTCTGCGCTTTTAACCTGGATCAGTGCATCCATTAAAGGTGTTATACGATTTTCGTTGTATGTGGCATTAATGTCATTATTAGCTTCATCAATCAACATCTTGATATTGGATCGTAAGTCTAGAGTATGACTATGAGATAAAATAGCCGCTTTAAAAACGGCAGGATCGATTGCTGCGGGAGGACATAAAATCCTTAATATCGATCCACTATCTGGGATCGTTACAGCGTGCATTGAAGGTGTCCAATTTTCTACGTCAGCAAGATTAATTGCAGCGCCTCTGCTACATAACTCTTGGATAACTAATAAATAATCGTTATAAAAATTTCCACTTAATCCAGAGAGAGGTACATAAGCTCCAACTTTTCTAAAGATACGGTATGCTATATTTTTGCACCCATAGATAGCATAGAATAACGCTGTTCTACCTCTCTTATCGCGTAGATCTATCGATGTCTTTGCAGAAATCTCCAATGCAATTCTCACTGTTGCCCGGTTTAAACTATAGGCCGCGCTCATGAGAAGTGTCGTTCCCTCGGGGTTTGTTGGATTGATGTCGAGTTGATGAAAATGCAGGTATGCAACGATGTCGCTGTGCCCATGGGCAGCAGCGTTTAATAAAGCACTCTCATGAGACACAACGATATTTTTTTTGTGATTAACCTCAGCCGCTGTCAGCTTGTGATCGAAGTGAATTTGCCAAATATATTTTTTAACTGTTGCTATATCACCCTTCTTCGCAGCTTCTAAATATTGTTGTTCATTAACAACATTTTTGAAAAGTGCTTTAATGTCAACGTTGCGGGAAGATGAGATAATTTTTTTAATTTGAAGTGCTGCCGCTCTCATATGTGCGGCACAATAATCAAGCCAAAAATGAATAGATATTTTATCATCTTGTGCAACAGCGCGTTCAAGTAGTTCGAGTGGGAGAAGACTGTTTGCGCTACATTGCGCGCCATGTTTAACTAAAATTTCTATGACCAACGTATGGTTTTTTTTACAAGCCATTTCTAATAAAGTTTCACCATCCACTGGTTGGCATAGTTCTTTTGCGAGTTCATTGTTATCAGGCGTTGTTGCGAGAAATTGCTGTATATATTGTTTGATAAGCTTAATATTGCCTCTCTGAACAGCAGCGATCAATTTTTGTTGATCCATGGGCTCTTGTTTTTCTTCTGAATCTTTTGCTTTAAAGTATTCTGTAAAATCTGCTGCTTGTTCACCTCTCGAATTTCGCAAGTCTAGATCGCATTCTGCCGCGAAATATTTAATGATCATAGCGTCATCTGTAAGAACAGCGAGCATCAAGGGAGTATAGCCATCTTTATCTTCTTGTGCTTCAACAAAACCTGGTAGCAGCAGTTTTACGAACCCAATATTCTTGCGCCTCTTTTTGTCTTTGAGCGCAAGCATTAAAGGCGTGTCTCCATTCTTGTATGTGCTTTTAAGAAGGTTCGGCTCACGCTTCAGCAAGAAGTCTGTATTCGCAGTCAAATCTAGTTTTTGTGCATCAGTATCACAGTGATAATAAATGGCAGCTCGTAATGCACAGCGAATTTCACCGTTTGGGAGCTGATGACCAATGATGGCGCCATGTTCAAGCAAACACTTCAGGGTATCTTGATTATTTGGCAGCATAGCGGCAGACATTAATGGCGTTAGCTGATTGTCTCTATCAAGACGATTGGGGTCAGCATGGTTCGCAAGCAATAAAGCAACAACATTGTGATGTCCGTCCAGAATGGCATGATGCAATAAAGTAAGACCGGTCTCGTCATATACATCCAGGGCATTGGAAAGTTGAGTTTTTTGCTCTGTCGTTAAAGACGTATTAGCCGGAATGCCCAACCGTTTTTTGGTTTGAAGAATGAATTCCATCATTCTATGTTCATTAACACGATTAATGGCTTTGCTAACTGCTTGACTAAACATTAAAAACGCCTCGGGTAATAGATTTTATTACCGCATTGTACATTAAATGATCAATAATAACAAGGCGATTAGCGAGCGCTATCGCTTTGGTCCAGGCAGTTGTCTTGTCAAAACACACTCTTTGTTATGTGGTAATTTAGACGATTTAAAAAGAGTGACATGACCGCTGTGACTATAGGCTAGAACAATATCTGCTATTGCAGCCGGAAGCACATTTACAACTTCTGGCTTTGTTTCCTCAGCTGCGCAATAACTTCGAACCCAAGAAGGTGCAAAAAGTTTTGTTTTAGTTTTTGTGACCTGCGCGATCCAGCCATTTGGCATAGGAACAAATGCACAAACCTCACCTTTACTTTCGGTTGGTTGAGTTCTTAGACATTGCAAACTCTGAAGATCATAATGCATTAGCTCGTCTTTCAGTGTTGCAATAACCGTGTTATCCGGAAGCATGACAAAACTTCGAATAGAAGAAGGAGTAGAAGGAGCGGTATGATTCTTATAACAACCATCTTCTAGAGAAAGAGCGCCAATATGTCCGCTTTCATAGCCAAGTAGCAACATACTATCGTTTATTGTTTCCATTGCAGTGATTGCATCAGGCTTGCTTGTTTCTGGCTTAGGTTTTGTTGTGAAAATGTTGGTTACTTTTTTCGAAGTCAAATCCCAAATGTAGACACTACCATTTTTATGTCCTGTGGCAAGCAAGTGATTTTTAAGTGCAAGCATGGTGGAAACAACTTGAGGGCACTTAAAAGAACTATCGGGTACTTGTGGAAGCGTCCAAGTTTCCATATTGATTTTACGTCGCTGAACCTGACCTGTTTTATCAGCAATAACAAGTTCATTGTTTTGCAACACAGCCATTGCAGTTATATCACAGAGTTTTGGAAAGTCAGAAGGTTCCTTAAATTCAAATTCACCGATAAATTTTTTAGTCTGAATACGATAAATTTCTATGTTAAAAAGACCAGTGATAAGAAGATGTTCTCCGTCCGGTAACACGATAGCATGCCAAGACAGTCTTTTTCCGTTACCTATACCTATTGTGGCCTGTAACTCTCGCCATTCACTCACATAACTTAATAAAGGCGCTGCTTTTTCCTCTCTTTCTGCAAAGTGTTTCCGTATTGTTTCAGCAGTGTCAGGTTCCAGTTTTTCAGCAACATAGGATAGAAACATATCCTTGTGCCATTCTTCTAAATGTATTTTTTCAATAAATTGCAGAATTTTATTAACATCATCAATCTTCCCTTTTTTAATGCAAGCATCCACAAAATAAATTAATGGTGTCTTGTTTTGATCGTCATAGACATTAATAAGCGCATCAAACTTTATTAAAAGATTTGGAATTTCTGTC
>CAZAXX010000071.1:0-11951 GCA_964489265.1 uncultured Coxiellaceae bacterium | reverse complement strand
GATTCGTGCGCATAGGACGGTAATACCATAAAGATATATTCACTTTCTTTGATGGCTTGCTCCATATGAGTAGTGACTTTAAAAATAGGGACAAATTCGTTAATTAATCCAGTGCAATGGATTCCCTTGGCTTTTGCTATCGCATTAATTCCGCCGGGATTTTTTGGATTTGCATATAAGGTAACTTGACAACCACGACGACTTAAATCAGCGGAAAGTGCTTGCCCGCCATGACCGCAACCTATCACTGTTATTTTTAGCATGATTGGTACCCTATAGTTATGATGATTCCTCGCAGAATGGTAATGATAATCATTCTTATTTGAGATGGTCAAGGAGTTTGTTAAAGAAAAGACGGGCGCGGGCACGCACACGGGCACGAAAAATCAGTGAGTTACGTAACAGTGCTTACACTGCAAAAGAAAACGGATTAAATTTGGTTTTAAAATCATAGTGATCAATATTGTCTTTATTTTTTAGATAGTTCGCTACTTTATAGGTGATGGGAATCGCGCAAATTTCATAAATCACTTTCAGACTGTACATGCTTAAAATTATTTTCCAAATAGCAACGTATGGAACAGTAAATAAAAACGCGATATGTATAAATATAACGGTATCAATTCCAACAGCAACGATGGTGCTAGAAATCGCGCGTAACCATAAGTGTTTGCCATTCATTAAAATTTTTAATTTAGCGAGAACAATAGAATTAAAAAATTCGCCGCAGAAATAACTTAGCATAGATGCCATAAACACACGCAATGTCGCTTGATAAACGGTGGCGTAAGCATCTTGATTATGCCAAAAAGGCGAAGGGCGCAAATAAATCGTGAGCCATGTGCCCATAAAAATAATGATGTTAGCAAAGAGCGCCATCCAGATAATGCGACGACTTACTTTAAATCCATAAACTTCCGTTAAAATATCATCAAAAACATAGGTGATAGGAAAAAAAATTAATCCCGCTGGAAAATTAATAGAAGCAAATGCTGCCAGTTTGAACGCGGTCAAATTTGAAAGTATCAGAAAAGTTGTAAACAATATCCCAATAATAAGGACACTAGATTTCGTGGCGGGAGTCGCTTTGGGAAATTTTTTTATTAATTCTAAATTTTGCGTTTGCTCGGCTGTATAGAGTGCTGCAATATGTGCAACATCTTCTTTGGAAAAATGGTCTAACCATTCCTTTTGAGAAAGTTCACTGATGGGTCGATTGAATGTTTTTGATTTCCCAGACACTTGAATGGTTGCGTAGATTTTTCCTGTGTCAAAGTAACTTTCGTCAATGGAAACAATGCGATATTTATTATTCATGATAAGTAATTTATGTGTGCTGATTCGTAGGTGGCGAAGAATAGCACGAATATTATACTGCCGCAACTTTCAAGGCTTCATTCGATCCTGAAATAATGCTGTCAAGAAAGTCTCTTTGTAATGACGAGATTTGACTTGCGCCCATTTGATTAATTAAATTTGCAAATCCGAGAATACTATTCAGTGAAGTGCGAAGATCGAATTTAAATACGGCGTAGGTTTTTTCTAATGAATTTGCATTAGATTCAATTTTTGCAAGATTGGATAAAATATTATTTGTCTCAGTTAAAATATCACTGACAAACTCCATTTGTTTTTGCGAAAGTGTACCTACTTCATTGAAATTAATTAATCCGGCAAAGCCATGAATGCTTTCGAGAGAATTACGCAAATTAAATGAGATGACTTGCACTTTTGTATTTGATGCAAAAGGATTAACGTAGTTACTAAAGTCAATGCTCGGTTTGAATATTCGCGTAAATAAAAGACTCGCTGTTGCAAACAATGTGAATAATAGTAATTTGTCATTTACGGAAAGACTTGAATCTAATTCTGATATAATTTCGTTATTCAAACTCAGCAATGGCAGCGAGCCAGTGTAATAATTTCTTAAATTAAGCAGTTGCAAACCTCTATAGAATTGACTGAGATCTCCTGTTAAAGAGGCTGAAATTAAGCTGTTTTCCGAGCTTGGAATGCTTGCTGACTTTTGTATAGCGTTAGCTGTTTCTCGCGCAACATTTACATTCGACATAGTATTTTCTGCCAAGCTATTATTAATAATACTGACATTCGTGCTTTCAGAGTTAGTTGCTACAATTTGATTCCCATTTTGGAAAGGTGTTATTACATTTGCTACCACTTGAGGAATCACAATGGGTGGCGTGGGTGGAATTATGCTGGGAATAATTGTCAAAGCTGTTGCATTACCAGAAGCCTCAACAAAGACATAATTATTGTTATTTGCTGTGAGACCCGAGCCGTTAACTGCATATTCGCCAGGCGGATTACCCGATACGGCAGTTGTGGTAAAACGCAGTGTTCCGGTGGTGGCTGACGCTATTGTTTCTCCATTAACAAAACCAGTCACTGAGCCTGAGAGTACTGGAATAGGATCATTGAATGTGACACGTTGGCGATTTGCATTATACGTCAGCGTAGCAGGTGTGATTTCACCAATATTGCCACTTGCTGTCGGCGTCACTTGATAACCATACACAATCACGCTGCCATTCGTCGCACTTAGAATGGTGATTCCTGAAACGGAAACATTAATATTGGAACCCACATTCGGCGAACTATAATTGCCACTCACTGGTTCATTCAGTGTGACAGTATCGCCATCAATTTCTCCAGAAAAAGTATAATTACTTCCTGTCAACGCGGCATCTGTGGTGCCAGAATAAACTTTCGTGGTGGAACCAACTAGAGAAGCTGTAATCACTGGCGCTGTTGTATAAAGCAGACCATTCCCTGTGCCTGCAACAGGCGTAACTCCATGCGTCGCATTATATTGTTTAAAGTCAGGCGTGAGGCCGCCAAGCGTGTCATTCGCTGGATTGCCTGACCAGACCTGATAATTACCGATGCCCGTATTAAATACGCCAACGCCTTCGTTATTTATAAAAGTTTGTCCGGCAATCACAATCGAAGCGCCTGCTGTGTTTGCACTAATTGTCGAGTTCAGTGTAATCGTGTTACCGACTAATAAAACGCTGCCTGCATTACTTGTTAAGCTACCCGCATTAGTTAATGACAAATTGCCAGCAGAGGTGAAACTGATATTTCCTGTTGTAGTTATGTTTTCATCAATCGCTGGATTGGTAGTCGTTGTGACAGTCAGACTGGCTAATGGTGTGGTTGCACCCACTGCCGAGTTAAAATTAACAGTGCCAGTACCGGCATTAATGATGAGATCATTCGCGCCATTCACAATCGGATTAATTGTTAGGCCATTTGCGCTGAGTGTCACAGGCGCATTGATGATGACTCCGTTCGTAGGTGCGGTTAATGTCAACGTACCAGCTGATGTCACATTATCATATAAAATAACGGCATTATTCACGCCACCGACGCCACCCGCATCACCATTCAGCGTCATACTGCCGACAGTGGTTGTCAATGCAGCACCGCTTGCGATTGTGACACCATCATCGATGCTCGTCGTGAGTGATTTGAAACTGGAAGGATTATTTTGGAAAATCATGCTGCTCACTTGACCGCTATTTCCAAAGAAACGCATCGATGTAATGTTTGCACTATTCGTTGCAGTGATGCCATCAACAATAATTTGTCCGTCAGATGGTGCGTTGAGATTAAAAATATTAGCTGTGATGCGTTGTAATTCAGAACCACTAATCGTCATTGTGCCAGCTGTATTTCCTAAACCAATACTACCACTCGCCGTATTTTGCGTGACACCCAAAGTACCACTTCCCAGATTTAAAGCGCCACTGGAATTTAAATTGAAATCAGTTGACGTTATTGTGATATTCGTATTATTCGAATTAAATGTTGCACCATCTGCTACAGAGAAAGAACCGCTGTTTACTGTAATTGTAGAAGCTGCGCCTGTTGACAGGTTGCCGCCAATTGAAAGATTACCTAATGCTGTTCCTGTAAACGCACCCGTTAACGTGACAGCCGGCAACGTCATCGCATTATTATTAAAAGTCAGTGTCAAATTGCGTAAGCCAGTCGGAAGCGCTGGTACGGAAGCGGTTGCTGCTGTATTGCGTATTGATAAATCACGCACGTTTCCATTATTAGTAATGACAGGTGTTGTCGAAAATGAATTTGCCTGTGTTGATAATAAAATATCTGTATTGGGCGCATTCAACGTGAAGGTGGGTGTGCCTGTAATTGTTAAGACACCGTTTTCAGAGATATTACCGCCTGCTGTCGCATTATACTGGCCTGAAACAGTAGAGACGCCAAGAATCAATGCATTGGTATCAACTAATGTTACATCATTACCTGTCGTGACTCGCACGCTGCTAAAATTATTACTTGAATTGTTGAGAACAATATTATTTGCGGCACCTGCTGCAAGCGTAGTTATACCTGAGACTGTTAAAGCACCTGATTGAGAAATTAATCCAGCTGTTGTGACGCCTAGCGTTCCATTTACTGTTGATGTGTTTAAGACAAGTGAATTCGCGTCACGTAATGAAACATTATTAGCGCTAGTTATGCCGACGGAACTAAAATTATTAGCCGCTGTTGCTAGCGTAATGTTATTTGCGGATCCAGCAGCAAGTGTTGTCCCACCTGTAACAGATAGTCCAGCGGCACCACTTTGTGTGATGGCACCATTAGTTGTGACACCCAGTGTACCGCTGATAGTTGAAGCACCTAAAATCAATGCATTAATATCACTAAGCAATACATTATCACCGGTTGTGATAGTGATCGTGCTGAAATTATTGTTTGCATCATTTAATGTAATATTATTTCCACTGCCTGCAGAAAGTGTGGTTACACCAGTTATCGTTGCTGCTCCACTTTGCGTGATTGCGCCATTTGCGGTTGCTGTTAATGTACCTGTTAATGTCATTGCTGGTAATGTCATGCCAGCAGTATCAAAAGTCAGTGTTAAATTTCTCAAGCCAGTTGGCAGCGTCGGAACAACTGCGCTCGCCAACGTGTTTCTTAAGCCAATATCACGGATATTTCCGTTATTTGTAAATACAGGTGTGGTGCTAAATGCATTTGCCTGTGTTGATAAAAGAATATCGGATAATGCTGTTGTAACGGTGAAAGTAGGTGTGCCTGTAACAGTTAATGCGCCACTTTGTGAAATCGTTCCCCCTGCAGAAACATCCAGCGTTCCAGAAATAGTTGAAGCGCCGAGTATCGTGCTATTGGTATCGACTAACGCCACATTGCGTCCACTGGTAATAATCGTGGTACCAAAATTATTTGCTGCGGAATTTAACGTAATATCTTGCGCTGCACCTGCTGCGATTGTTAATGTGCCGGGTAGGGTAAGTGTACCGCTATCTGTGATGCCTGTGCTTCCAGTGGATGTCAGTGTCATCCCAGCTGTCGTATTAACAGTTCCTAAATTTAATCCAGTGGTTCCCGTATTCGTAACAAAAATTCCACCACTTCCTGTTGTCGCATTAAAATTACTGGCTTTGATTTGTATGTTCAAAGCGAGTGTGCCAATCGCACGTGCTGCTACTTGTGAGGTGGTGAGTGATATAGTTCCAGAGCCAACATCTAATGTGCCGGCAGGCATGGTAATGCTACCGCCAGTGGCTGATGAGCCGGTTGAAACAGCAATTGTGCCGCCATTACCCGTTGTGATGCTGCGTAAAGCTGCTGTGCCTGTGCCGCCTGCTGCAGTATTTACATTAATAGCAACTGCAGAAGCACTTGAATTGGTCGTGGTAATCGAGCTACCTGCATTCATTGCAAATGCATTTGCACCAGCTCCATCTTGGTTAACATTGATAGTAACGGTACCAGCTCCAGTTGAAATTGCATTCGCGAGCGTTGTGGCATTTTGTGTGGTACTTAAAAAGTTTCCCCCATTCGTTGTGACAGCTGAATTCAAGGTTAATGAATCACTTGTCAATGTCACGCTGCCTACTCCAGTTGAAATTGTATTAGAGAGCGTGGTGGCATTTTGTATTGTACTTAAAAAATTTCCTCCATTCGTTGTAATAGCTGAATTCAAGGTTAATGCATTACCCATCAATGTCACGTTGAGGCCACCACTGGTTGCAGAAATGGTGTTACTAATCAAAATCGTTCCTGCTGCGTTTAATGTGAGGGTTGGCGTGGTTGCGCCTGAATTTTTTAAAACAGCAGAACTGACGGTGATATTACCTGCTTGAGTACCTGATGTTCCTGTTGTGATGGTGACACTGGTTCCGGCATTTAATGAATTATTAATTGTAGTGATATCCGCCGTAGATGTATTTGCAATCGGAGTATAGATGTTAGGATTACCACCACTAAATCCATTGTTCAGGACACCTGCTGCAATGCTGACATTAAATGGATCGAGTAACCATTGTCCCGGTAAGCCTGCTTTTGCACTTGCGTCAACACTTCCCATCGCGTCGAGATACGCTTTTCCTGAGGTTTCTACAAATCCGCCGTTACCACCTAACGCACCACCGCGCGCGAAAATCTTGCCAAAAAATCCGGTTCCTTCATCAGACCAGACGATGACTTTTCCACCATTACCGCTTTTCAATGCATCGGCAAAAATCGAAACGTTAGGTGCGATATAAGCGTATTGTGCGTTTTGTTCTGGACCGGCGCCATGCGCATTACCACCCACTAAAATTTCACCGCCGCCTGTTTTACCACTGGCGTTCAGTACAGCATGCGATTCGATTTGAACACGATTTCCCACTACTTTGATGGTGCCGCCTTGATGTTTGCGCGAAGAAACATTTAAGTGACCTGATACGTGAACCGTTCCATCACCGCCAGATAATATGATCACTCCACGATGTTTTCCAACAGAACGTGCGACAGCGATGCCTTTCATATTAATTGCATTATCCAGCACACTTTTAGCGGTCCGCGCTGTCACAAGAATGGTGCCGCCATTCGCAATCAATTTACCTGTGTTGCTGATGCCATTTTTTAACGATTTACCTTTGGAATTTTTGCCGGCTTGTGAGGCGGCTTCATCAACAGTGAAATTAATCAGTTGATCACCATTAAAATCAATCGTAAATTTATTTCCAGATGCGAGTGCAATGTTGCCTAATTGTGCCTGGATCAATCCCTTATTGCTCACCGCTGTTCCGATTAATGCAACGAGACCATGATTTCTCGCAATAATGGAACCTTCGTTAATCACTGAGCCTGCATAAGATGACGCTTCATTAAAAATATATTTTCCAGCCAGGAAATTTTCATCTGTAATATTAGACGTAGAAGCAATAATGCCGCCTACATCGACTTTGGCGCCAGCACCAAAATAGATTCCAGCTTGATTCACTAAAATAATTTTTCCATTTGCCTGGAGTCTTCCTAGAATTTGCGAAGCGCCTTGCATTGGATTAATGCGATTGAGTGTGATTGAGCTGACAGAAGGTTGCTGGAATTTCGTTGTTTCGTGGGCGGCGATATTAAACTTATTCCAATTAATAATCGCTTTATTTGTGGTTTGATTAATGACAGTTGTGTTAAGGTTTTGTTGAATGGTTGCATTACCTGCTGAGACGACACCACCCGCAGGATTAGCAAACCCATCGGTGAAGAGAAGTAAATTCACCACAAGGCATACAGCAAAAACAATAGCATTTGTTGTAATGCGCATAAGTGTTTTTTACCGTAGACAATATATATATACTATAAGTATGGCGTAGATTTTGAAAAATACTGTTTTTTAAGGAAAATAATTAAGTAATACAATCAATAAGCTAGAAATTCTTTAAGGGAATGCAGGTATGGCGACTGAATTAAAGCTAGCATTGCAGCGTATTGAAAAGCTCAAGTCAGCGAAAAAACAACTTCAATTAAAAAACAAGCAATTAGAAAAAATCATTCAAGAAGCTGAAGAGTCTAGCCGCCTAAAAAATGAATTTATCGCGAATATTTCTCATGAAATGCGTACGCCACTGAATGCAATTGTCGGATTTTCAGAAATGTTAAATAAGGGAATAGTGGGGCCCACATCACCCAAATACAATGAATTTTTGAATGACATAACGGATAGTGCAATGCATTTGGTTATGTTTATAAATGATGTTTTAGATCTTGCAAAAATTGAAGCAAATAAAATAGAGTTTCATCCTGAAAAAACAAATTTGGTTCAGTTGAGTGAAAGCGTTAAGAAAATTTTTTATAAAAACATTGTCGATAAAAATATTACTTTTAAAATTAACATTGACCCGGCGTTAGATGAAATCATTATTGATCCGATAAAGCTGAAACAAGTATTTTATAATTACATATCCAATGCACTGAAATTTACGCCGAAGAATGGGCGCGTCACTGTTACCATTTCGCAGTTTAGAAAAAAGAATTTTCGGTTAGAAATAAAAGATTCTGGCGTTGGGATACGTCAAGAAGATTTAAAAAAATTATTTGTTAAATTTCAACAATTGGATGTCAGTTCTAAAAAAAAATATCAAGGCACTGGTTTGGGATTAGCGCTCACGAAACAAATTGTTGAAGCACAAGGTGGTCAGGTTGGCGTTAAGAGTGTGCCTGGCAAGGGAAGTACTTTTTTTGCTATTTTACCGTGCTTTCCTTATCACAAAGCGTGGGTGAAAGATAAAACTAAAGAAAAAATTTCAACAAAAGTTCCCACCATTCTGGTCATTGAACAAGAATCCCAAGACAGGACATTGATGGTCAATACCTTAATTCAAACGGGTTATCGCGTCATTACCTCGGCCAATCTCAGGGATGCGTTAAAACAAAATCTACACGGTCATTTTGATGCGATTATTCTTGATTTATTTCAACCTAATTTAGACGGTTGGGAGCTGATGCGTACGTTGCGTTTTAAAAAAACGACGCATGAAATTCCTCCGACTGTCATTAAAGTAATATTAGAATCGCCATTAGGAATTGGCTATAAAATTAGAGATTTTATCGTAAAACCTGTCACTCCAAAAAAACTTCTGACTGCGCTAGAACGAGTGGAAATACAGGCTCATAAAAATAAAACCATTCTTATTATTGATGACGATCAAAAAGCGCTATTATTGGCGGATAAAGTATTAACTAAAGCTGGCTTTCAGATTATCACTCGAAATGATAAAATTAGTGCGTTACTTGCATTAGAGCAAGAATGTCCTGATGTTGTTATATTTGATCCTTTCATGTCAGGAATGGATGGATTGGAATTTCTGCGTTATTATCGCCAAACTGAAAGAGGGATATTAACACCGATGATCATTTGGTCGGCGCGAAAATTAAATGCGGAAGAACAGATGCATTTTAATGCTTCGATCCAGCGAGTTGTTTTACAAAGTGAAGAATCGAAGAAAAAGAAACTGGGTGAACTAGCAAAATATCTTCCACAAATTAAGCTGTAAGAAATGAGGGAAAATAATTTTACATGTCAGGCGAAGCGATATTGATTATTGAAGATAACCCTCTTAATCTTAAAATGATGGATTATTTGTTAACTATTAAAAAATACGATGTTCATAAAGCAACGAATGCCAAAGAAGCGTTGACCATATTAAAAACCCTGCGACCAGCGCTTATCTTAATCGATATACAATTACCAGGAATGGATGGCCTGGAATTGACACGCAAATTGAAATCAAAACCTGAATATCAGGCGATCCCGATTATTGCGATCACAGCTTATGCGATGCAAGCAGATAAAGAAAAAGCGTTGGCCGCAGGCTGTAATGGTTATCTAGCTAAGCCTGTCGATGTTAATACATTGCCTGATGTGATAGCGGCATTTATTCATAAAAAATAGGTTTTCATGAAACGATTAGCACCTCGAAATGCGAATTTTAGCGGCTCGTCTTGCGGCGAACTTGGAGCGATTTTAAAACAAAAAATCCTCACAATACTAAAAGTATTGCTCCGGTTTTTTATTTTAAAATCACTCCAATTTCTTGCAATCCGAACCACTAAAGTTCGCATTTCGAGGTACGATGGGTATATATTTCTATTTTTGCTGTTCTTACCAGTGACTCTTTGGTCGTTGCCTTGTCCTAATGGCAACGGCATTCTTTATAAAGGTGATTCGATTGATGAGGTTGTCAGACAGTGTGGAGAGCCTGTCAGTCGGAATACTAATATACGCATTCTTTACACGTTCCAGGATTGGACTTATTACATTGCTCATCGCTATGATGCAGGTTTTTCAGAGGTTATCGTATCTTTTAAAAATGACGTGGTTTCTAACATTCGAGTGAATGATCAGTACTCGGTGCCTGTTTGTCGACGTACTTATTTTCAATTTGGGCAAGCGGTAACGGTGCAAACAAATTGTAATAGTACTTATAACATCGGTACAACGGCATTGTGCGGTATTGTGTTTGGGGTAGGGGATAGTACTGCGAGAGTAGCTGCAATTTGCGGGCTTCCCGCTGCGCGAACTGAGTTAGGACGGTATACATTTGAAGTCACTGAATTGGATTATGCAGGGGATGATCCACAAACTATCGTTTTCGAAAATGGAAAATTGACAGACTGGCGGCAAAAATAAATGTAGCAGCGGGCATCTATCTTTTTTCAGGATGAAGATATTGCAGAATTAATTCGTTCGCAGCCATTAGAACAGTACCTAACTCATCACCATTGCCGATCGCATTTTGTGAAATTGCGAGTGTTACATTTTCGTTGGGAAACCACATGTAGACAGTAGGAAAACCTAATGTTCCACCTTCATACCACCAAATATTTCCGAATTGCGGATGATACGTGACAACTGTACCTAAACCATAACAAGGATTGTCAACACACTGCGTTGAAATATCGGTGACGGGTTGTCCTGACACTGGTGCTACTGTCTGAACTAAATATTTTGTATTTGTTAATAGAGCTGCAGAATTAAATTTGTCATGAAATAAATCGTTGGTCATTTTAGTTAATACATCTGTGGTACCGATCAGAGCGCCTGCGCTATTCGCCCAAGATAAACTCATTGCACTAATGTCTTGTCCAGTAGGTAATCCTGGATTGCCTCCAGTAGGACCCGCATAGTATCCATGCAACATTTTAGCAAGCAGATTATCTGGGAGTGGCTCAAGAATATAATACAGAGAATCACGAGATACTTCGTTAAGAATTTTTTTCGTCATCACATTGGCAAAGCTATCGTGCGCATAAAATTTTTCTACGATTAATGCTGCGATCATATAGTTGGTGTTGGAATAAAAATACTGAGCGCCCGGTTTGAAACAACCTTGTTCCACATTACAGCCATGCGCATTTTCATAATTAGCAGCCATGTTGATAATATCAAGCGATGGATAAACATGATAAAAATCCATTTCTTTCGCAATGTCAGGATTATTGATACTGACTGGAATTCCGCTCGTCATATTCAACAATTGTGCCACTGTTGCATCGCCCCAGTGCGCTGGCCATTCTTTAAATTCTGGTAATAATTTTCTGACTGTATCATCCAGGGATAATTGATGCTGATTGGCCAATTGAATCAGTAACGTTGCAGTGTATTCTTTCGTGATGCTGCCATATTGCACCATCATGTCAGTCGTCGCTGGAATGCTCTGGTCTTTGCGTTGTGTTCCTACTACATAATGACGCGGAGCCACTTCATTTGGTAACAGCACACTCATTTCTAGGGCAGAAAACCCCATCGTTTTTTGATTATCTAACGAATATTGATTAATCAGCTGCTGCAATTTTAGATCTAACTCATGAGTATCTATGGCAAAACAACTGAGCGGTAATAGAGTAATGATGAGAAGTAAGAAATTAACGCGTTTCATGAGCGTGTCTCGATGTATTTGGGCGTATTTTAACCTCCACAAACCAATTGTCAACAGGCCCTGTTGCGTGTTATATGTTTGGTTTGCTGCATTCTGAGTTCCAGCCGTTTTACCTCATTTTTTTCTTTTCTGATTTCAAGGATTTTTCATGCGTACCTGGACGCTCGCGTTTTTATTTGGTGTTTTGTTATTGCAACAATTCACTTTTATACCGTCACAATACTGGATTGT
>CAZAXX010000070.1:0-11963 GCA_964489265.1 uncultured Coxiellaceae bacterium | reverse complement strand
TTTATCGTGTTTTTAAATAAAAAAGTTTTAAATTGCCCTGACCACAGTGAAGGATCTCCATATATAGGGAGGTCCTTCGCTGCGCTCAGGATGACAGTGAGCCGTTCAGGATGACAAAAGCCGTGCGGATAAAATCGAGGCAGTATCCGGCTTTACATTCCGCCAAAGCAAAAAAGCCTCTGCCGCTTGCTCAACTAACATGCCCAAACCATCACTAGTGATCGCAGCGCCGTGCTCTTTGGCCCATGTTAAAAAAGGTGTTTGGCCTTTGCCATAGACCATGTCATAGCAATAAGCATATTCACTCAGTATGTCATCCGGCAAAGTAATAGCTTCTTCCTGCAAACTGGCGCTGGTCGCATTGATAACAAGATCAAAACTATAACCCGTGAGCTGCGAAAGCGCACAACCTGAAACGAGACCCTGTGCCGAAAATTCGTTTGCTAAAGCATACGCCTTCTCTGCAGTACGATTCGCAATAACCAACAATGCAGGTTCTTCTTGCAAAATCGCGCCCAACACACCGCGTGCTGCACCGCCTGCGCCCAAAATCAAAATGCGCGCGTTTTTTAAGGGAAATGCATGATGCATTGTCACATCGCGAATGAATCCAATTCCATCCGTGTTATCACCAAAGCGCACTCCATCTGCTTCGAACTTAATCGTATTCACAGCACGAGCAAGCTTTGCGCGCTCACTTAAAACATCCACACATTCAAATGCTTGCTGTTTGAATGGCAATGTAATATTGACGCCCTTGCCGCCTTGTTCTTGAAAATTTAATAACGCTTGTGAAAATCCATCTAATGCAACCAAGATTGGATCATAGACAAGCTGCTGATGTGTTTGCTTTGCAAAAAGAGCATGAATTTTAGGGGATAAACTATGCTGGATAGGATTACCCATTACGCCGTAACGATCGGTAGGGGCGGACCCATGGGTCCGCCCAACTACATCCGTGTTATTTTTTAGAGATTTGATCAACGATTTGATCCATTTGACTTGAATTAATTTGGCCTGGAATAAATGCAATCGCTGTAGAAGGAGATGCTTTGTTCACATCCGATCTTGCGATAAAAAATGCAGGCGTGCCAAGCAATTTCAATTCTTGTGCCAGCTGGTTATTCGCTTTGAGCTGCTTCTCAACGGAATCAGACTTCATCGCTGCTTTCAGTTTTTCAAGATCAAGACCCGCAGTTTGAGCAATCTGATAAATCTCATCTTCCGTTAATGGCTGTTGTTTTGCTTCCATCAACCCTTTGTGAAGCTCAAAATATTTTCCTTGTTCTTTTGCAGCAAGAGCCGCTCTGGAAGCTACTTCAGACATTGGGCCGCGAATAGGGAATTCTTTAAATATGACTTTAACATCTGAATTCTTTTTAACTAATGCTTCCATGACAGGTGTCATGTCGATGCAATGTGGGCATTGATAATCGAAAAATTCAACGACAGTAATCTTACCTTTCGCATTGCCAATTGTAGGATCGCTTGATTGATGGAACAATGCATCGGCAAACTTAGGAGAACTTTGTTGCGTGTCTTGCATGGTTTTCTTTGCTTCATCCATTTGTTTTTGTTGATATCCTTGCAACGCTTGAATAATAACATCTGGATTTTTAGTTAAATAATCTTTCACAACATCTTGAACTTGTTTTTTTTGCGTGGCGCTCATATCAGCCTGCGCTGCAACGCTCATCATAACCAAACCAGCGGCAGCAAGACTTGCAACAATTCGACTTAATTTCACGGTCCATTCCTCCAAGAGTTTTAGATAGCCCACAGTAAAATAGCGCTTTGCGGATGTCAAGCAATGCCAGCTAAAAGCATGCTGGCATGACAGATATTTAAATTTTTAATTTTGCGATTTGCTGTATTCGCTCATTACGTAATCGTTCTGCAATTGCTGGCCCTTTTAGGCCTTTCGCAAATTCTTGCACATTCACCGCTTTAGCTGCATGAAAACATTGCCTTAAGAAATCAGCAGAACGCACAGTTGGCCAAATAGCCTGACAAACCAATAAAAATTTTTCAAAGCGTGACTCACGTCGATACGCATCCAAAGCTTGTAATAAATCGGTTATTTGTTCTGCTGTTAACGTATGGAGCTCAGCATACGCTTGATGATGTTTCACTGTTAACACAGCTAAATCACGGTAATCCGCCGGCACGCGATAACGTTCGCACATGGCTTGAACGTTTTCTAGTGTGAGATTATGCAACAATGCGGCAAAACGAATTTCGGTATCGGTTGTCAAATGCGTTGCCGCCATTAACGCCGTCATCGTATTGATAAAAGGAAACAAAATCGGCAACGCGTTGCAATCCTTTAAAACTTGAAAAAATTGCTCAGGATTTTTTTCACTGAGTGCGCGCTCCCATTCTTTCCAAACACGCTCAGCGACCAATGCATCGACTTCACCCGATGCAACCATTTTTCGCATTAATTCATTTGTTTCTGGCGCTACTTTAAAACCAAGCTCAGCAAAGCGTGCAGCAAAACGTGCCACGCGTAAAATTCGTACGGGATCTTCGATAAATGCATCTGACACATGGCGCAACAAGCGTTTTTTTAAATCGTCTTCGCCATGATAAGGATCAATTAATTCACCATCTTCTGCTTGTGCGATTGCATTGATAGTTAAATCGCGACGAATTAAATCTTCTTGCAGCGTGACAGTCGCTGATGTATCAAAACTAAATCCGGTATAGCCTCGTCCCACTTTACGTTCGGTGCGAGCTAGCGCATACTCTTCGTTAGTTTTGGGATGCAAAAACACCGGGAAATCTTTGCCAACTTGGCGATAACCCAATTTCAGCATCATAGGCACGGTCGCGCCGACGACAACATAGTCTTTTTCTTTAACTTCGCGATTGAGCAATTGATCTCGCACCGCGCCGCCAACTAAATATATTTTCATTGAACGATAATAGCATGAGGCATATGAAAAATAAAAAATATCAACATCAAAAACCAGCCAAACTTCTCGGCACAGAACGCGTAGGATTACTGGTGACAACATTTGGCGCGAATGCTGAACTTGAAGATGAACATGGCAATCTTGTTCGCTGTCATATTCGAAAAAATGCTGCGCCGGTTGTGACAGGCGATCGTGTCTATTGGTTGCCGGAAAAAGATGGCACGGCGACTGTCATTGGGCCGCTGCCAAGAACCTCACTGCTCTATCGACCTGAAAATGCTTACACACAAAAACTAATCGCTGCAAATATTGATGTCATCGTGATTGTGACTTCACCACCGCCGGTATTATCTGAAGATATGATTGACCGTTATTTAGTTGCTGCAGAATTACTAAAAATCAAACCAATCATTTTGTTGAACAAAATTGATTTGCTGGATGATAAACATAAAGAAGAAGTTAATGAGCGTTTGGCAGTTTATGAAAAAATTGGTTACACGTTACTTTATTCCAGTACTTACACACGAGATGGTTTGGAAGAACTTAGAAAATTTTTATATGAAAAAACTTGCGTGTTAGTAGGTGCATCTGGTGTTGGAAAATCGTCGATTATTGCAGCGCTCACAACCCAAGCGATTCGCGTGGGCGAAGTTTCAGAATCAACAGGACTTGGTAAACACACAACAACTTCAACGCATTTATATCATTTACCCGAAGGCGGAAAATTAATTGATTCGCCGGGCGTGCGTGAATTTGGTTTGTGGCATGTGAGTGAAGAAGAATTATTTTTAGGATTTGCTGAATTTAAACCTTACTTGAAACAGTGTAAATATCGCAATTGTCAGCATAAAATCGAGCCGGATTGTGCGATACAAAAAGCGGTGGCTAATAAGGAAATTAATGAGCGTCGTTTTAAAAGTTATTGCAAAATTTTGGCGGGGTTGACGCGGGTTCGGTAATGCTTGTGTCATCCTGAACGAAGTGAAGGATCTCCATATATAGGGAGGTCCTTCGCTGCGCTCAGGATTATTTATATCCCCTTCGACTATGCTGCACATGCTCTCTCGGCACTTGTATTGTTGCAGCTCCCGTTAATTTTTGTTCTTCTTCGCTGGATGAGACAGTCACAAATGCCAGACGATGTGCTTTGAACATTCCATGTAACTTAAATTTTCCAGTCGCGTCATGATATGGACTTTTTTTAGAATTGCACTCATCGCGTGACGGTGGTTTAATTTCTCGTTCATCGCGCAGACATCTAATAAACTCGCGCGTGATATCCATTCGTTCCTGGCCTTTTTTATAAGGCAGCATTTCCAACACATCATCAAAAATGAATTTTGCATACGAGCCATTTTTCAGCTGTATCAAATGAGCTGGATGATTACCCGGAATTACAAAATCTTTGTAGGTTGAAGATGCGGCTTTGGCTTCAGGCGACACTGATTGAACATCAGGCTTTAGTTGTGTTTTTTCTTCGATAATTGCAGTCGAACTTTTCGTATAGCAACTTTCTTTTAATTCTGCTTTTTGTGATTGCAGCGATAAGACATCCAATAAAGCTTTATAAGGACAAGGACCATATTGAACTTCTGGTTTTTTTTGATCCTTAAGATGCTGCATGATGACTTGATATAAGCCTTGTTGAAATAACTCAGCGTCGGGTGTAACAGCCGGCATATAATCTTGTTTAAACCAAAAATTATAACTTTGTGCCGTAAGATTAATGAATCCATCAATCCTACTTAATAGTTTATCGAGTGTTGCGCTGAAAGCGTAACTCATCCCCATTCTGAGTAAACCGCTCGAAGGTGTTTCTTCAGACATATAAGCATCATAAATAATGTACAATCTAAGGCAATCAATCGCATCTCGCGCTACTGCACGAAAATCATCTATGCGTTTTTCAAGAGGACTTCTATATCGAAAGCAATAGGTAAATACTTGACTCCAATGTTGAGTACTCAGTTTTAAGAGCTCAGGCTTATAGGGTTGCATTTGGAGAACAAGTCTTTTTGCCTCTGTAAAATACTCGATAATACGTGATCGACAAGCAGTATGTTTATTCTGTTCGCTGTAGTCATAAATACTTATCGCAAAATGCATAAACAAATCGTTATCCGACATATTTATTAATACATCAAACAGTTGGTTTATCAGGTCATCGGCTAACTTTTGAATATAAGTTCCACTTACATTTTGTTTCACCAGCGCCGCAATTTGCTTAGAAAAATCTGCTTTATGTTTGTTTAACCATTGCTTTAGATATTTTGCCTTTTCTGGATCCGGCCAGCCTAAAATCAAAATACGTTGATGAAAAGCCTGATTGAAAAAAGGTAATTGGGAAGAAATATCGATACTGTCGACACGAAATAATGCCCTGATTGAACTCACGCTTAGCCTCGTTTAGTCACTCACCCTACGTACCGCGCTTTATGCGCGGTATCCATCCTGGATCCCGCGGACAAGCCGCGGGACGTAGGGGGCGGTTTAATTTGCTGCTATTATATACAGATTAAGCGCTTGGTGGTAGGAAATTTACAACATTGACTCAACGTTATACCGCAAATGCGCCTGATTCAACGTCCCAACAATCACACTACTCACACCCGGTTCGGCAAAAATAAATTTCATTGCCGTACGCACCGGATCCTCTGCAGCAATTTTTTCAATATGCCCGCTCGCCAATGCTTTTTTGATAAAAATGCCTTTATTTTTTTGTTCCGCATGCAGAATAACAGGACGCTCTGCAACCTCCAGTGGATTGTAGGTCACCATCACCACATCAGATTGGTCCACCGCGAGAATTCCACCTTCAACCGTTTTGGTCGACATGCCAAAAGCACGGATGAATCCAGCTTGTTTTAATGCCGATAATGTTTCAAACACCGCAAATTCATTAATAATTCGCACATCATCGCCATTTGAATGCACCAACACAATATCAAGATAATCGGTATTCAAGCGTTTTAAACTACGCTCTACGCTTAAGCGTACTGCGTCCGGTGAAAAATCAAAATGCGAATTGCCATTCACAAATTCCTCACCCACTTTCGTTGATAAAATCCAATCGTGACGCTTGCCTTGCAATAATTTTCCGAGTCGCTCTTCACTCGTGCCGTATGCCGGTGCCGTATCTAATAAATTAATACCAAGTTCCGCAGCGAGCGATAACAAAGATTGAATTTCTTGATCGGTTGGCAATTCAAAATGCGCCGGATAACGCACGCCTTGATTGCGGCCAAATTTCACAGTGCCCAAACCAATTTGGCTGACTTCAATTCCAGTGTCTGCTAAAAATTTTTTTTTCATTATAAAAGTTGATCCCACATCGGTCGTGCAAAAGCAGGCATTGGCCATGCGCGTAATTCGCGGATATCTGCCTTGCCTGATTGTAAATTTTCACTTAACAAGCGTTTAATAATTTCGTGCGCTAACATAGGCGCGAATGCGAGCTTGGTTGGCCAGGCAATAATGTTATTGCCAATTTCTTCGATGAAACAAGAATCTGGTCGCTTGCCACCTGGCTGGGAAGGTTCCGCGCGATTCACGTAAAACGAAGCAAATTCCACATTGGAAAAATCGAGCCAGGAAAATAATTCTTGTAACTCTTTGCGCGTCGCTGCAATTTGTTCCTCAGCAGTTCGTGCAACACCTTCTTCCGCAATTTGTCCGCCGATATACCAAATATATTTTCCCTCAAATGTTCGGTGCGTGGTAATCGTCATGCGTGGTGTTGCACCTAAACCTAAGCAATGCGCATAAACGTCGTAAGGAAAGTCATGTTTTGCCATGACCATATGCAAAGGTCGGAGTTGCATGGCAACATCAGCATGTTTTAATTTTTTTAATAATAATTCATTGCCGCTGCCCGCCGCAAAAACATATTTTTTTGCTTTTAAATTTAACGGCTGCATCGGTGCTGCATGTAATTCAAATGACGTCAGTTGATTATTTTCATCAAACTCCAATTGCGTTGCATCTGGCGGATCAATTTTAAAAATCACATCTTGATTCGGTTTAACTAACTCACGAATCAATGAATGCACATCGACTACCATTTCATCTAATGAGTAAACGTTACCTTTAAATTCTTTTGCTTGAAAAACGGGAGGATAGTCTGATTGAGAAAGCGAAGTGACATTACCTTTTAAAGCGAGTCCCGCAAAAAATCCTGCTAACTTGGACGTCAACGCACCCGTCGTCCAAAGATATTGATGCGTAGACAAAACAGGCACTTGACGCAAATCAATACTACCTTCGCCACGGAGACACGCTTGCCAAACATCAGGCATGGAAGAAATTGCTTCTGCAGCAGATGTCATTGCGCCTTGTAACGCGTATTTCATGCCGCCGTGAATAATACCTTGCGATTTATGCGTTTGTTCGCCGCCTAACGTAGCTGATTCTAATAAGATAGCGGAAAACCCTTGTTGTCTTAATTCATTTAGTAGCCATAATCCAGCTATTCCGCCGCCTATAATGGCTATATCTGTTTCCACCGTTTTTTTCATTGCCACCTCTGATACACACTGAGGGCGGCGATTATAGCATTTAGACGGACGAAACACATAGGTTCGCCTCTATGAATTTTATGCTAAACTGCGAATCATTTTTTATCGTTCAATAGGAATTGCTATGATTATACAGCCAAAAATTCGTGGTTTTATCTGCACTACCGCACACCCAACCGGATGTTTTAAAGTTGTTGAAAAACAAATTGAATACATTAAATCAAAAGCGCCGGTCACTGGCCCCAAAAATGTTTTAGTGATAGGCGCATCAACGGGTTACGGACTTGCGAGTCGAATTGCAGCGACGTTTGGCTCTGGCGCAAAAACGATTGGTGTGTTTTTTGAAAAAGAAGCAGATGACAAACGCACGGCGACAGCAGGCTGGTATAACACTATCGCATTTGAAACCATTGCGCACAGAGAAGGTCATTACGCAAAAAGCATTAATGGCGATGCATTCTCTGACGAAATTAAACAACGCACAGCAGACCTCATTCGAAAAGACTTAAAACAAGTGGATTTGGTGATTTATAGTTTGGCATCACCACGTCGCGTGCATCCGAAAACAGGTCACGTTTATTCTTCCGTTTTAAAACCCATTGCGCAAAATTACACGAGCAAAACAGTGGATGCTTTTCGCGGTGAAGTGAAAGATATTTCGATTGATGCTGCAAGTGAAGATGAAATTAATAATACAATTGCAGTCATGGGCGGTGAAGATTGGGAAATGTGGATGGATTTTCTCGCGAAAGAAAATTTATTGGCAGAGAATGTTAAGACAGTTGCATACTCCTACATCGGTCCTGAGCTTACTTTTCCGATTTACAAAAATGGTACGATTGGTCGCGCGAAAGAAGATTTGCGTCACTCCGCAGAAAAAATTACTCACGCATTAAAAAAATATCACGGCGAAGCGGTGGTCTCTGTCAACAAAGCAGTTGTCACACAAGCAAGTGCTGCGATTCCAGTGGTCCCGTTATATATTTCATTGTTATTTAAAATCATGAAAGAAAAAGGCATCCACGAAGGTTGTATTGAACAAATTTATCGATTGTTTAACGATAATTTATATTCTTCGAAAGCGACGCGCGACGGTGAAGGTTATATTCGTGTCGATGATCTTGAAATGCGTTCTGATGTTCAAGAAAAAATTACTGCATTATGGCCGCAAATCACGACAGAAAATTTATCTGAATTAACTGACATCGAGGGTTATCGTGATGAATTTTATCATCTGTTTGGATTTAATGCGGATGGTGTAGATTATGCTGCTGATGTGGATGCGAATGTGAAAGTTGAATCGGTGGATGCGGGTTAGAAACGAAAAGACGTTGTTGCGTATTTATTGATTTTTCGTGCCCGCGCGCGTGCCCGAGCCCGTCTTTTCTTCGACAAACTAAACTTCGTTACGAGCACGATAAGATTTTTTTTTTGATATAAGCGGAAACTTTCCTTGTTTGGATCTAAGTATCCGCTTATTTCCTTCCTTTTATGACCTCAGCAATTTCACATGAATTTTTTTGCATTCCTTTATATTTTTCATTAATTCTTTAGGAGTCGATATGTATTATTTTGATCACGAAAAGCTTGATGTCTACAAAGCTGCAATTGAATTTGTTGTGTTGATTAATTCAATTGTTGAAAATTTACCTAGAGGTAGAGCATATTTGGCTGACCAGCTTCAACGAGCAGGAGCTTCTATTCCACTTAACATCGCAGAAGGCGCAGGAGAATACTCAAGCAATGAAAAAATAAGATTTTATCGTATGGCCAAAAGATCAGCGACGGAATGCGCGAGTATTTTTGACATCTGTCAGCATCTTCAGATTATTACAGAATCTTATTATTTGAAGGGCAGAGAACTACTCGCTAGAATCGTTGCCATGCTGACTAAAATGGCTAAAGAAAAAGTTTAGTTTTATTAGCAAAGAAAAGACGGGCACGGGCACGCACACGGGCTCGGGCACGAAAAATCAATGAATTACGCACAACGCCAAAACATCTAGAACCCTCATTTGCGCTATAATTACTATATGCGCGGAGACAAAATCATGCAGGGTTCTAGACATCAACTTACTCGTGATGGAAAACCTGTCGAACTTAAAGATGCAAGCGCCAAGCCTCTTTTTCCCGAAGAAGGCCCATCAGAAAATGACATTGAGCAAAGACTTACGGCTAATTGTTATTTTTTAGCTGCACTAACTGCTATTGCGGCTAAACCGAATCGTGTAGAAATTATTAATCAGATAATACGCGAAATACCTACACCAAACGGACCACCCTTAGTGCTAGTCCGATTTTTTAATCCCGATACAGGCGAACCCCGCTATATCCAAATCACTAAAGAGATTGAAAATAGCAGACTATATTCAGGAGGCGCACTTTGGGTCCAGCTTTTGGAAAAAGCGTATATCCTGGCATTCTGTGGTGGAGATTGTAGTGAATTTGGTAAAGGCGGAAGTATGGGTGTTGTGCTCTCACATATTATAGGAGAGCCCTACCGACAAAAAGACATACATAATTCAAATTCAGATGTACTCTACACAATAGCTTCGTTATTCGAACCACAATTTATAAATTTTGCCCAACGGTTTTTTGTACTTTCCCCTGATGAAGTTACACTATGGCTGCAGTTCGTTAAAAAGCACAGCCTTGATGAAGACTGGAAATCAGAAGTTAAACACCAAGAATGGACTGTTGATCATAGTAAACAAACTGTCGTTCAGAAAGATGATTCTGTGCATGTTTTTCGGTTGGAAGATTTCGAAAAATTATTAAATAAAGCAAGTACTCCAGCAGAAAAAACGCTGGCGGGTAAAATATTAGAAAACGTACGCGCAGCTTCCATGCTGCCAATGAAGCGCGGAACGGGCGTGTATTCAGCAGAAGAAAATGCCATCTATGACATCATTGAGAAAAATGCAAAACACATTTCTGTTTCTACTACAACCAGAACAAAAATAACTGGCAAAAGCGGCATTGTACCTACAGTTCCGTCTGTTTTTACTGGCGGCGTCAAAGTACAAATTTATAAAGGTTTAGCGAGTTGGCATACCTGCGCTGTACTCGGTGTTAAATCAGTCACAATGGATGACGGGCGCGTCATTAAATTTGTAAAAATCCGAAATTCCTATCCACACGGTCGAAGTTATAAAGAAAAAACTGGAAGCACCGCTCTTAAAGCATACACATCAACTGAACCTGAATTTTATCTAGAATTAACTGATTTTTGTAAAAGAATGACTAGCATCGAACTAGTTGGTTGTTATGTTTCATTTATAAATACGCCCGGGAAAAAGTATATGCCGGGCAGAGTGCCTGCCTATATTCTAGCGTCAGATGGACTCTACTTTGTTACAAAAGAAGGCGCTATCACAGATCAAAATTTAATAACAAAAGATCCTGCCAAGTTAGATAAATTAAAAACGGTATTTAAAATAGATCAACTTCCCGTAGACAAAACTTATGTATTAAATGTCGAAGAAAGAATGCAAATTTCAGAAATCACTCGAAGTAATCTTGCAGAAGAAAAAGTTCTCTCCGAAACAAGAGGCACGACGTTATATACAAAATCCTCAACCGATATTAGCGCAATGAACTTTGATCGATTGCCTGCTTATTTGTTAACAGCAAATGGCTTGTATCACATAACAGAGGATGCGGCAGGAAAAGCAAAACACAATCAAGTCATCAAAGATCCCTTCACCATACAATGGCTATGGCACAAATTAACGGATAATCTTGTTGCAACTGATACGACATTTGTATTAACGAATGATGCAAATTATTTAAAAGATAAGAGTAAATATCGCAGCGAGCTCTTCATTACTCAGGCACTTAACAATAATGATTACAATTTTGAAAATATGGCTTCGCCCGATATGACACTCTCTGCATACATGAAAGACTATAACTTAAGTTCTCAACTCATTAAATTGTTTGTAAGTGGATTACAACTTTTATTTCATACCAACGATCCTAAGGCACTAAATGATTTGTTTACCAAAATTAGTCCTGCACAAATGCAGGGTTTAGCTAATTTAAAAATTCGATTTAACAATGCAACTATTTCGGGAACTTGTTTTGAATTAGCAGAGAAATTAAACTCGTCGGTAGCAAAATATTCGCTGGACTTCTTATTTCCTCCGCGACTTAATTTCCGAATCGCCACTGCAGTCGCAAGTATTCAAACGGATGGAAATGGCTGGACTGTTCTGGAGCGATATGCAAATGATCCGTCTCATGAAGTGAAAACGACTCTTGTTAGCGAAGGAGGATTATTTTCCGCTACTCAGCCAAATAAAAAGCCTGTGAAACGCACTCCGCCACCACCACCCGCACTACCTGACACGACTGCGCCACAACAAACTGTGCCTGCTCAGTCTGCTCAATTAACGCAAAATACCGTGAAAAACCCTCTGTCACCGCCGTCGCCGAAGCAAAAAGGGCATTAGGTATTGTCATCCTGAGAGGGGGGTTTTTGGGGTGGGGTGGGCGGGGTTTGGACGGGGGAGAGAAGCGGACAAACGGG
>CAZAXX010000069.1:0-12006 GCA_964489265.1 uncultured Coxiellaceae bacterium | reverse complement strand
GAGAGCACTGCCTTCACACGGCAGGGGCCACTGGTTCGATCCCAGTATCGCCCACGGAATAGCATTATGAAAAGATCAACTCATCAATCCATCGGTTTCTTTAGCGATACAAAACGTGCAAAGGTTGCGCCGCAAAATGCAGACGCAGCGCTTGCAACGATTCCAGTTGTTCCACACTACATCTCCATATTTCACTATAATGAAGAAGATCCCTGGAAAAAATGTTATAGCGCACACGAAACTTGGGACAAGCTTGCTAACCCAGTCACTACTATCCCTGGTCATCATGTTGGCCTCAATAATCTTCGTGAGCTGGCTCAACAAGGCGTTGCGACCGCTATTCCCTATAATGAGCCACAATTTTTTAAGTCTATGTTCACCGAAGTTCATCAACTTCTTGCAGCGGGTCCTGTCGTATATGCTGATCCTCTCACTCAAGAACAAAAACTTCCCGGTGTTGTGTTTCATCCAGGAAATTCGACATTGACAGCGCATATTCGAGGAGAAGCAAATCCACATCTCGGTTTTGGACGTCAACATGGATACAATAAATTATGGGAATGGCAATTTGTATCTCGTATCGATCCTACAGCGATGGCTGAAACGATCGCCATGGATGAGTTACCCATTTGGGCTGCTCCGAAACTCGTTGAGCTTCGTTACTCGATTCGTGAAAGTCTGGATCAAATAGTACAAAGAAAACCTCGCAAACTCGAACGTCTATTTTCTAAAGAGCTTACTTGTTACATTAAAAATATTTTTGCTGCCTTGCGTACCAAATTCCCGGAAGGAGCATTCATAAAACCGGTTGAAAGCAGTTGTTCAAGTGACTATGAAAACAAACCCATTACAACCATGACTACCCATGAAGAAACGTTGGCGATGGATTTCGTAAAAGGTATTCCCTCTGTTTTACAAAAACTTTCCGACACGCAAACTCTTGAATCTCCCATGCTGCGCACGATTTTACTTTCTGAATCAAAGCCGATTTTTCTGGTAGTCTACGATCTACTTTTTAATCCACGAGAAATCATTGGCCAAGCAGCACTGAAAATAGCTAAAACCGAAGCAGGGAGTAGTTTTGAGGTTCGGGTTGATTTTATGCAGGGGAAAGCATTATATAGCTGGATGCGTTATGAATATTCAGTTTATCCACAAGAGACACAAGCTGCGGCTGATTTTTTAGATCAGTTTTTCAAAAAAGCAAAATATAAAAATCGGATGTTATGTGGTGGTGCGGATATTGCATTAGGACAAGACGGGAATTGGCATATTATTGAATTTAATCTTGGCGCAGAATCCATGGGTCTAAAACTTGGCACTCGATGGAATTGTTATGTCTCCAGTTTTTTGGGAAGAAATACAGAGTTAATTAATACATTTGAGTCCATATTTGCAGCTCCGTTAGAGGAACAAAAAAAATTTCTGTCTGGCTTACAACAATCTGTCCTTAACCATCCTAAGATTGATGATATACCAGAAGTTTGCCAGTGGTTTGCAGAACGGTATTGTCAATTATTTTCAACTCATCCAACTTTCCTGAAAAGTTATGTCATTATCTCAAACTTAAAAGATCTTTTTTCTGTTGTTTCACCCAAGGTTAAAGGTTGGATTAACCCCCTTATTGATTCAACCGCGGCATATATGAAGCGTGAACTTAGCAAAAAAAAATACTTCGCTGACAAACCGCTGTTTTTTTCGAAGGATAATTTACAGTCTGATTCAGTGACTTCTTTGCGGGAAAACACAACTGGATTGCCGCGTCGCACAAAACGCTCCTCGCAATGACGAATATCAAAATGTAATCAACTTGTCATTCTTCTCTTCACTTAATTTGTTACGATCTATTTCATCTTAACCAAATAGGTGAGCGCCATGTTAAATCGTTTCTTCAAAAAATCGAATGATCAATTGACGCCATTACTTGCAAACACAAGCAATCCTCTACGTGAAAAAAAGAAAAAGCGGAAAAAAGTTATTGTCAAAGGCCAAGATAAATTTGCCATTCTGGGTCCGCACGTGTTACAAAAAATTTTACAATATTGTTCTGACAAAGATGGCACAAAGTTTCAAATTGCACTTGCCAATTCTGGGAAACTGTTATTACACGATCATGCGTACAAACAAACACTCCATTATTTAGTTAAACTCCAAGATGCTTCTGCTACGCTATTTACTATTTTAGAAAGTTCAATCGCCGCAGAACCTCAGCATTTGCAAGATAAATCAGATTGTCGAACCAGTATCAAGCAAACACTTTTTCAAAGTGCAGTTATACTTTGTTCTCTTGGCGCAATTGCCGCGAGTTTTTATATGTTTATTATCGGAACTGAGTTACGAAAGGAATATAATCGTGAAGTACAACCCTACCATGATCCAATTGTCTTTCTTTATATTTTGATGAAGCATTGCACTCAAGTTTTTATATTTATTAATAACACCTGTTATATCAAACCAGAGACTTCGCGCGGCTCGTTACATCCATGCTCAAGTGATGAAAATAGTTTTTATAAATGTGATATACGTAATAGCAGCTACACTAATCATAATTTATTTATGCGAATATATAATTGCCCTTCTACATTAACGGATAATTTCGCTGAAATAATGAATAATTACACTGGCATTTGTGATGAGATGAATAAAATTAGTGATAGATCGATTGGGCCTATATTTGGCGGAATAGCTATCTTAATAGTGGCTTTAGTTTCTATCGGTTTAACACTTGCGTTTGGTCGACTGTCTTATTTCAAAAATGTATTAGGACTTAACCGCGATGATATTCTTAGCAAACCATTTTCTGATCTTGCACCACTTCCTCGTACTGAAGAAAATGCTGCGCAGCATAAAATAATTCGTTATTACAAAACAAATAGTATCACCGTTGGAGGCATGTTTGATCAGGTTCGAAATTTACGAGATACGGACTTCACTTTATTACTTAAGGAATTCAAAGAGGATAGCCATGAAGAACACAAAGAGCACAAGATACAGGTCCATAGAAAATAACTAGTAATATTGTTATGATTCATAAAAAATCACTCGATAAGGAAATTTTTTATGATGAGATTATTTGATTGCGCAAGACGATTATGTCCAAAAGAAAATATTCCGACAGAATCATTGATCCTCCTATTTACGCAATGTGAAGAAGTGATGCTAAATTCAATTAAACAGTTTGGCTATATTTGTTCTGTTAAAACAGGCGAAGAAGGTAAACAGGAACAAAAACAGATAAACCAATCAGCTACAGTAATTCATATAAGAAATTTTGTTCAAGGTCAACTTGCTCTCTATGATTCCATGCCTGTTGAAAATCCAGGAGCTTCACATATAGTCAGAACTGCTATCGCATATGGCCTTGCAGATAAAGTCCATAACGAAATCAAGGCAGCGAAAAAATCATTTCGCTTTATTGAAAGTCGCAGATTGCGCGGAGCAAGCCATATGGTCAAATTCGATGGTGATGAAGAAAAACATAAAATTAATTCCCAAAAAATAGCGGATATTTTAGTCGTAATGACTGAATTACAAAAATTCAAAACGCAATTACAAGCAAAAGAAAATATATCCGAAACAGCTTTTTCTCAATACATCGCGGCCGCGTTAGCAAAACTTGAAGAACTCAAGCTAATGAGAAAAAATGATTCTGCTATTTTATCTTGTATTAGCCAATGCGAAGGAATATTAAAACCAGATCCAACAAAGTCGCATCGTTTAAGGCAATGACCGCTATTTGCCAAAACGCAAAGAAACAATTACTATCCCAACCTATTATTACTATCAAATAAAATAATATGGAGAATTCATGTTTAAGAAAATAGGTATTTTAATTTTGTTCTTCTCTGCCGCAACAGCATCTGCAAGCGACTACAGCAATAAACAAGATCCCGGCTACATTCACACAACTACACTTCAAAGTCGCTGGTGTGGTAATCTCGCTGTCTCCACCAAAGTCGGCAAATTATCTGATTCAGGACAATGCATTTATCAAAAAGAAACAGCTGCAGTAGGATTTGATGGTTGTGATCCATTGCATTTAAATGGCGGATATTTAGAATTAAATGCAGGTAAAGGATTTAATTGTGCCGCAACGCACGTACATTCTAACTCAGAGGGTTGGGATGGATTGGATGAATATCAGTTGATCTCAGATAGCAATGGTCATTATGTGAATACGGTTGCAAATCAAGGAAATATTATTTTAAAGTAAGTAGCACAAGTCATTGCGAGGAGCGTTTTGTGCGGCGCGGCAATCCAGAGAACCTCGCAATGATATCGTTCTGAAACGGAGTTTAAACAATGCGAGCGAATTCACTTATCAGCGCCAGTATCGGTAATATTCTCGAATGGTATGACTTCGGTTTATTCGCACTCTTCTCACCTATTTTCAGTGAATTATTTTTTCCGCAGCAAAATGGCCAAGCTGCATTCATGGAAACATTTAGTATATTTGCCATCGGATTTTTTTGTCGCCCACTCGGCGCACTTTTTTTTGGTTATTTAGGCGACTGTAAGGGACGAGCGAGAACCATTCGCTTGTCCATTCTGATGATTTCAGTTCCTACTTTATTAATTGGTTTTTTACCCAGTTATAATAGCGTAGGAATGCTCGCGCCAATTTTATTGCTCATTACGCGCATTTGGCAGGGTCTCAGCATAGGCGGCGAATACAGTGGGAACATTATTTATTTGGGCGAACTCGCTCCGGAAAAACACAAATCATTTTTTACTTCATTACCTGCGGTCGGTGCAAACTTCGGTATTTTGTTGGCGATGCTGGTGGCGGGATTTTCCAATTATTTATTTGGCGCTGTGCTATTTAAACAATGGGGCTGGCGAATTCCTTATATTATAAGTGGGTTATTTTGTTTATTAGTTTATTTGACACGCTTAAATCTCGAAGAAACACCCGCTTTTTTAGCAATCAAAAGAAAACATTCGACTGCGCGCGGCTTGATAATTTCCGTTTTTAAAAATAACACTTTTAATTTTATGCGAATTCTTGGAATCGCGTGCATGGGCAGCACATTCTATTATTTCTGTTTCATTTATCTGCCTATCATTATGCGTCAGGATTTGCATTATTCATTATCTGCGACAACTTTTTTAGAAACTCTATTAATTGCAGCAATGATTATCCTGGTTCCGCTAGCAGGTTATTTAAACGATCGTGTTGGTCGTTATCGCATGCAACTCTTCAACGCGATTTTAATTTCTGTCATCATTATTCCAGGATTATATATCCTGCATAAAAATCTATTGTTACCAAGCATCTTAGTATTAATGGTTTTTACGCTAGCCAGTTCTTCAGAACAAGGCACGACTCCCGCGGTATTAGTTGAAAATTTTCCTGTAGAAGAACGTTATACCGGGATATCCTTCGCTTACAATATCGTAAATGGATTTTTAGGCGGCTCAATTCCTTTGTTGTGTACCTGGCTTGTTATCCATACGCACTCTGAATTAGCGCCAGGTATCTATGTTACTTTGTATGCTATCATCACGTTAATTTTCTCGGTCCAGCTTTTCAATCAATGGCGTGCAAAAAGTAAAAGGAATTTGCCAGATGCGAAAGAAGCCTGCTTTAAAGTTTATTAATCATTTAGCACGTAACATTGTTTATGGCTTGATTTTTATTAGCATAGCGCTTTATATAGGAATGTGTGGTTATCACGTATTTGAAAAAATGTCCTGGATTGATTCTTTCGCGAGTGCATCCATGATTTTATCCGGCATGGGACCTTTAGCTCCTCTAACCACACCTGCAGGCAAAATCTTTGCCGGTTTTTATGCATTATTCAGCGGGTTAATGTTTATCGTCGTTATTGCCTTAATTTTTTCACCGATTATTCGACAAATTTTTTATAAAATTCATCTAGAGTCCGCTGAAGAATAGGAAATTAGATTTGTTGCTTTTCACACTAAGTTAAGCTACTTTCTTTCTGCCTCCACTTATCCCCTGCGGACAAGCCGCAGGACGTATGAACATCTGAAAAAGGATTTTAAGATGAAAAATCATAAGCTAGCTGCGTCAATTTTTTTGAGTATTTCTGTCGTTTCATCCCCCGTTTTTGCCGCACTTTATAAAGGCGAAGTTTTGCCGACGGCAGGCTACAATTGGTCTGGGTACTATGCTGGTTTGAATGCCGGTGTAGTCAATCATGCTATGGATATTTCGGATACCCAAGGCGCATCCTTTCTTTCTACTCTCCACCAAGTGACGAATCCCAGCATAACAGGCGGTCTGCAAGTAGGCTATCGGCAGGAAGTTGATTTGAGCTCGCTCGCTGGTGTCTACGGTGTTGAACTCAGTGCGAATATTTCAAATGCGGCGTTCGATAAAACTTACGGCTCACCGTTTGCCGCCTATCAATTAAACTTCCAACACCAATTAAAAAATGTTGCGCTATTAGAAGCAATCGGCGGAATTGCAGCAAACAGAACATTGTTATTTTTAGCAGCAGGTTTATCCTGGGTGAAAATCGATGGCACAACCGTCAATGAAGATGCCGTTGCTTTTTTCAATTCATTTAACGTCAGCAAAAATGTGTTTGGCGCTGCATTAGGTGGCGGAATTGAATATGCCTGCACTGACAAAATTTCCGTGCGCTTCAAGGCGGATGTTGTAATTCCTACAACTTATTCTGTTCACGACAATGCGGGAAATGGTTACCTGATTTCAAACAATATTGTGCAAGCTGTTTTAGGGCTTAATTACAAATTTGCATAAAAAAGGGTTTTTATGAATTTTTTATTAAAAACGTTTGCGGCATTATTTATTTTTTCCATCTGTTTCACCGTCTCTGCTAACACTGTGAAATTAGCTACAGCAAAAGTGGGCGCTAACCAGACCAACGGTGTCAGCACCGTGTTACCGGAAACCAGTTTGCCATTTCGAATTGTCATTCGAAAAATGAACTTTCAATTACCGGTCGGCATTCACTCCGGCGTGTTTGGTGTCTACAAAGGGCTGTGGATTTTAATTGGGGGCCGCATTAATGGCTTACATGGATTTGGTTTAACAAATAATTTTCCGCCTGATCAGCAGAACAATAAAATTTTTGTCATTAACCCAACATCGGGTGTCAGCTATTCCAGACAATTGAATGATCCCAGCTCCGGCTTGACACAGGCACAGATAGATTCGCTGACTGTGACAAGCGCGCAAATGTATCAGGACGGTAACACGCTTTACACCACCGGAGGATATGGTGTCGATACGATGAGTGGATTATTCAGCACAAAACCCGTTCTAACAGCGATTAATTTACCTGGCATCGTCGATTGGGTTATGCAACCAGGCAATCCCAATTTTTCTGTCATAAAAAATATTCGGCAAATCGGTAATCCTATTTTTCAAATTGCGGGTGGTGAAATGTTTCGTTTGGGAAATGTCACCGAACTGGTTTTTGGCCAAAATTTTATAGGACAATACACAACGAACAGTAATGGAATTTATAGCGATCAAGTACGGCAATTTCAAATTAAAAATGTGAATGGTCAAATGACAGCAGTTATTTTGCCGTCCGTTCCAGCGATACCAAACCCAAGTTTTCGGCGTCGTGATTTGAATATTCTTCCTGCCTTGTTGAATGTAAATAACCAACTGCAGAATGCCTTGATTGCATATGGCGGTGTATTCACGGTAAGCGCAGGTGTATGGACAGTTCCAGTCGTGATTAATGGCAAAACAGATCCCGTGATGGCAGATCCTGATGCCGCAAGTACTTTCAAACAAGCCATGAATCAATATGTTGCTGCTGCAGCAAGCTTATATTCCAGACGTTTTGCGAGCATGTATCACATCATTTTTGGCGGAATGTCTTATGGATTTTTTTCGGGTGGAACATTTCAAACAGACACTGAAATTCCTTTTATTAATGAAGTCACCACGATTAAAAGAGATCAAAATGGAAATTACACGCAATATCTAATGAGCGGCCAATACCCAGTCATTATTTCAACTGGCTCCAATCCTGGTAATCAACTTTTGTTTGGCGCAGGTGCGTATTTTATTCCGGCCAAAATTGCGCAATATCCCAATGGCGTAATTAATCTAGATTCCCTTCGACAAGCAACTGTCATTGGTTATATTGTGGGTGGCATACAAAGCACGGTACCGAATACCAGTTCAAATTCAGATTCAGCGGCGTCACCTTATGTTTTTGCAGTCACACTCGTACCAACAACTAGTCTCTCGACTGCGGCACGATCGTCAAGGTTATCCGCTTCTGATCACGCAATAAAATTAGCGGCACTGACTCATTCGCGTGTAGCGCATTCAAGACAAAAGTATAATCGTAAATATCACGAATTGTCTTCCCAGCCAATGCAACAATCACATCATTTGGCTTGAGCCCAGCTTGTTCTGAGGGAGATCCTTTGGTAACGCCAGCGAGTTTGACGCCTACTACGCCAGCGCTGGCGTAATCCGGAATTGTGCCAAGATAAACTCGAAACTCACGCACAACATGCGCTCGATTTGATTTGATTTGCTGGTAATTCATGGGATATTTTTGCACTTCTATAGATAACAGCAACTCGGTTAAAAAATTTATAATTTTTTTCACACCGTTAAAATTAATTTTATCAACTGTATCAGTCGGCTTGTGATAATCACTGTGCGATCCAGTGAAAAAATTTACTGACGGTATCCCATGCAAATAAAATGCTGTTGAATCGGTTGGTAAATAAGAATCGTTTTGCGTCACGATAGTTAAAGCATGTTGATTACTCGCCGCAATCAATCCTGGCCAATTCAAACTGGAATCCACACCTTGCAGCATCAATTTTTTTTGCAAGCGACCAACCATATCCAAATTAATATAAGCATCGATAGTTGAATGCAGCAAACGCGTTCCATGTTTTTTTGTCATGCTATTTAAGAAATAAGTTGAACCCAGCAAACCTAATTCTTCGCCGGACCACAAGGCAAATACAATATTTTTGTTGCCATGCCATTTGGAGTGACTGAGTTTAGCAGCAACTGCCAGCACACTGGCAACACCCGATGCATTATCATCTGCGCCATGCTGGATAAACTGAGATTCGTCATAGCCTAAATGATCCAGATGTGCTCCGACAACCACGCTGGGCGCATTTCCATTTTGTATAGTTAATTGAGCCACTACATTATGCCCACGCTTTTTTTGTTTTTGAAGATTAATACGACCTGCAATTTTTATTCCGGTTAACTGAAATGGCTGAAGCAATTTTCCTGTGTCTAATTTATTTTGTAATTTTTGCAGTGAAACACGAGCACCCAATAATTGTTGGGCAATCGCGTCACTTACTGAAATCGCTAAAATTCCAGCATCGGCTAATGACGTATCAGAAGCAAGTGGCGCTAATTGGTTGTTAACCTTTGCATTTGGCCCACTCACAAAAATAATTCCTAACGCACCTTTTTTTCTGGCAAGAAACGCTTTGTAACGCAGCGAGGCATATTTATTAAGTTGTTGGCGTTTTTTATCCTGGATTTTTTCCGGCAAATAACGTAACACAACCACCCATTTATTTTTGACATTTATTTTTTGATAAGAATCATAAGTTGGCGCAGTAATACCATACCCCGCAAAAATAATAGTTTGATTTCTGAATACTGCATTTTTTGAAAAAGAAAGCGGACGCCAATCTTGATTGAGTTGCGCTGATATTTTTTTCTGCGGATGAATTAGACTAAAAAAATTATTTTTTCCTAACGCGACACCTGACATAAATTCAAATGACTGAAAAAATGTGCCATGATCACCAATCGGTTTAAGACCCAACGCCTGAAATTGATGAGCAAGATAAGCTGCCGCTTGTGTCTCACCGCGAGTGCCAGTCAAGCGGCCTTCTAATGCATCCGAAGAAAGAAATGCAACTGCATGCTGTAATGAAACATCGTTAGTATTTTTTGCAAAGGCAATCGACATGCACATCGAAAGCCCTGCGCAAAATAAAAGATAAGCTCTAGATCTATTCACTGGCGCTTCACTGGGATGACGCAATTACGTGTTTTTTTCTGAGTTGAATGAGGTTTTGAATGATCCATGATGTTGCTAGTCCCACCCTGGTGACACGCCATGCAGCCAGCAGATGTGTTATTCAATCGTGTATTTTCAGCAAATAAAGAAAATGGAACCAGCGAGAATATCAGAAAAATTAGAACGCGTTTTAACGTGTGCTTTGACATAATTATCCCTATTCCTTTAGGTGAATGATATGCAGCAACTTACTATAACAAGCTTAAGGATGACATCATATTGATTTTAATCAAAAAAAACCGCGACAAATCCAAACATTAACGCAAATCAGACGAATAGATATTCGGCATCAAGCACCTACAGCCTCGCTTTATATTACAAGAAATGATCATATATCGAATTAATAGTTATATTTTGACTTATTTTAGGCTAAAATAACGCCTGTTTACTATATAACCATAAGATAATCAAAAAAGACACAACGATGATAGTGGGACGTAAAGAGGATGACATTGATTTCAGTGGCTACCAGGCGCTATTAGTACGCTTTGGTATCGACTATCAACGTCTAAATGCAATTCAAGATATTGAAAAAAAACAAAAACTTAAAAAATTATTTGATGATTTAAATTTTTTAATACTGAATGATGCGAGCACTTATGCTCTCATGAATTGGGTCGATGTTTTTTTTGCGAATGAAGAATTAGATGCCGAAATGTTTTTTTATAGGGCGCATCAAAGAGCAAACCAAGCAGCGAAATACGCCGATTCCACGATGACGATGGTCTATTTCGGCTTAAATGCCTTGGGTTTTATTTTAAGTTTTTTAGCTCTCCCTGCTATTGGTGTTGATGCAGCGCCTATTTCTGTTGATCCCGCTTCAACGGGTATTGCGTCCGGATGGAATGATATTGATGCGTGTGGCGGTATCGCCTTAGCGATCAAACAAATTTATCAAGGCGAAGTTGGTATGGGTCTTGCCAACTTGGCGGGAAGTTTGCAATTGGCCGGCTGCACTATTGCTGCTGATTTAGGAAAATTCTGTAGCGCTACCATACACATATCAAGTGCATCCACCTGTGCATTACTGGGATTTTCATTTGCTGCCTGTATGTTTATCAGTGGCGCTTTAGAATTTTATGAAGCACATAAAGCTCAAAACCGAATTGAAGTTCTTGAAAGACAATATAAAGCTTCTACTGACGAAAGATTGTTACCGATCATTGCAATTGAAAAAGCGCAACGTGCAAATCATTTACGGAGTGCCAAATCCTGGATGGCATGTGGTGTTGCAATGACAATCGTCGCGACTGTCGCTTTAAGTACGGTTACCTTTGGTGCCATACCTGCACTCACAGCAGTTGTCACAGGTGTTGCATTGTTAACAGGTTGCATTCGCAAATGGTGGGTAAATCGTGTTGATCATGTTGCCGCATTAAAACCACCTGTTACGAAAGAAAAAAATTGTTGTCTCAAATTTTTTGATCGTTTTAGAAGAAATCCGAAACCCCAGACGGAACACGTAACACCACTTTTAGAGCGACGAAGTTTTATTTCACAAACCATAGTAAGAAACTAACTACAATGAGGAGCGCGTATGAAATCATTAAGAATTTTTCAATTTACTGATTCACGAACAGAAGGTTTATTAGTTGAAGAAAAGGACAAAATTAAGTCCTAAAGATGAACGCTATAAGAAAACGCTTGAGGAGCGTGAAAGTGCAGTTCAATCTGCACTCACCACAATCAACGGCAAGGTAACTGTTGATGGCAGAGAAATTCTGCGTGCCCAAGAAGATAATAGTGATCTTGTAAGAATTGCGCTTGAAGCAAAAGATATTAAGGAAAAAGGCATACCTGAATTTGTAAAATCTGCAATCAAAAGCGATGCCACATTTATAGAAAAATATGAAAGGATTGCTGGTGCTATTACTTATTTAGAACAGACTCGCGAATTTTTTAAATTAGAAGCACAATGTGATAGCCCTTCTGTCTTAGCTGAACGTAGCCGAATTAATAATGAATATAAGGCTCA
>CAZAXX010000068.1:0-12010 GCA_964489265.1 uncultured Coxiellaceae bacterium | reverse complement strand
AAGAAAAAGTTTAGTTTTTTCAGCGAAGAAAAAACGGGCACGGGCACGCACGCGGGCTCGGGCACGAAAAATCATTGATGCCGGGGCAAGCCTATGTGTCCGCACCTACATATTTTGACAATGTCACTCAATACCAACCAAATGCGGCCTGATTTGTTGTAAAAGCAATTTCAGGATTTTAGGATTACCAGCAACAATGTTGCCATTTTTTAAATAATTTTCTGCACCATTCAAATCACAGACGAGTCCGCCTGCTTCTTTAATCATGAGAGACCCAGCAGCAACATCCCAAGGTTTTAAGCCTAATTCCCAGAAGCCATCCAGACGACCCGCTGCGACATAAGCCAAATCCAGAGTAGCGGCACCCGCTCGGCGCACATCACCACTATACGGTAATACGGCTTGTAGGCTGTTGGTATAAGCTGCAATTAAGTCGGAAGAGTGTCTGTGAGGGAAACCTGTGCCAAGCAACGATTCTTCCAAGGTTTTATTTGTGCTGACACGCATCCGGCGATCATTCACCTGTGCGCCTTTGCCACGGCTGGCACTGAATATTTCTTGGCGGACAGGATCATAAATAACCCCGTGTTCAACTTTACCCTTGTAACTAATTGCAATGGAAACCGCAAATTGCGGGAAACCATGCATGAAATTACGAGTTCCATCCAGGGGATCGATGATCCAAACATAATCATCATTCTCACCTAACGCTTCGCCGCTTTCTTCCGCAAGGATGCCATGATTTGGATGGGCTTTGCGAATAACGGAAATAATTTCCTTCTCAGCTTTTTCATCGATCTCGGTCACATAGTCATTCGGGCCTTTCTGAGTGACTTTGACTTTGTCCAAGCGATCCAACGCGCGAATAATGATGTTACCAGCGCTACGAGCTGCTTGTATCGCTATGTTTATTAAGGGTTCTCTCATAATTTATTTTTAAAGAATTTATTTGAATTAAAATAGGGTGCCTAGAATAGCAGAGTTTGGATTATACTCCAAGTCTCAAAAAGAGGATTAACCAAGACAATGTTGTTAGATAATATCCGGATCGTACTAATCGAAACCTCGCACCCAGGTAATATCGGTTCAGTTGCGCGCGCGATGAAAACCATGGGATTGAAAAATCTGTATTTAGTCACGCCCAAACTTTTCCCCCATCCCAAGGCGAATGAAATGGCATCGTCTGCCGAAGATGTCTTGCAAAATGCAGTGATAGTGAATGAGCTTGCTGAGGCGTTGGCGGATTGCAGTCTCGTGATTGGTACCAGTACTCGTTCACGCACCATTCCATGGCCTGTCTTGACGCCACGTGAATTGGGAGAAAAAATCCGCTCAGAAGAAACTGGAGCGAAAACTGCGATTGTGTTTGGTCGCGAACAATCCGGTTTAACCAACGAAGAATTACATCGCTGCCATTTCCACGTCCAGATACCAGCAAATCCGGAGTATAGCTCGCTTAATTTAGCCGCAGCCGTGCAAGTGATTGCGTATGAATTATATAACGCCAGTCTCACAGAAAATATTGCAGTGAAATGGGATTACCAGTTGGCGACAGCGAGTGAGCTGGAAGGATTCTATGCGCATTTAGAAAGCGTTATGATCAAGCTCGATTTTTTAAATCCGAAAGCGCCGCGACAATTAATGACAAGATTACGGCGTTTATTTAGTCGTGCGCGTCCTGATGTGATGGAGATAAATATTTTGCGCGGGATTTTAGGGGCTGTTGAGAAAAAATCGTAATGCGCATGATGAAGACGGGCGGACACCCCGGTATGTTTGTGGCCGGGGTCCGCCCCTACACTATTTATGAATCTTTCATATCTGATAATGCTTCCAATCCTTTGTTAACCGCTTTGCGTTGTGTAATGCGCTCCAGCCAGTTGCATATATTTGGAATTTGCTCAGCCGACATGCTGTAGCGTTCAAATTCACGCACCCAAGGAAATGTTGCAATATCCGCAATCGAATAATCACCCGCAATATAATCGTTTTCGCCCAGTTGATTTTCAATAATAGTAAAAACTCGTTTTGTTTCATTGTTAAAACGTTTTACTGCATAAGGATTTTCTTCGGGCGCATGATACATAAAATGTTTCGTGTTACCCAAGACAGGGCCGATTTTGGAACTTTCGAATAACAACCACTGCAGGACATCGAAGCGTTCAGCATGCTGTTTTGGAAACAGTTGACCACTTTTTTCTGCAAGATACATGAGGATTGCACCGGGTTCGAAAATCACGAGCGGCTTATTGTTGGGGCCTTCACGATCAAGAATGATGGGAAATACATTGTTGGGTGTTGTTTTCAAAAATTCAAGCTCGAGTTGTTCGTTATTGTTTTTGTTGATTGGAAACACCGAGTAATTGTATCCAATTTCTTCTAGCATTATTGCTATGGTATACGCACTAGGTGTGGGTGAGCCATATAACTCGATCATTCATTAAACTCCAATAGTAATGTTTTGCGCTATTTTGCGAGTGCTAATGATATTGATTGTAAAATGAAAATCAAGAAGCTTTTGCCATGAAAAATTTAAATTGGCAAAAGCAAGTATTTGTAATATAAAAGTCATTTTCTTAATCTCAAGAGGCAATCTAAAAATGAAAATGAAGATCGCAATGCTTTTAGTGGCGCTCTGTTCTGCTGGAATGGAAAATGCAATGGCTGCAGATACATCCACACAATATGTTTACGTGACGAATTTGTTGGATAATGTTGCTGATCCTTACATCGCGCGAACTCAATCCGCAGTTAGAATTGATGTTTATCAATCTGGCTCCACGCCTTGTTATACATTACAAAGCTTGAATTTTGGCGCCCAAGAAACTTTTCAAGCTTCTCCAACCAATCCATCTTGTCTTTACATGACGAAGTTGGTGATTACTCCACTTCTAAAAAATGGCGACAAACCCGTGTATGGCCCAATTACCGTGATGATTGATGGTGCGCCAGTAACGCGTACGCAATTGGCTATTGTGCAAGATGCGGGAGCTACAAGTGCGCCTGTGTTTGATGCGAAAGGAAATTTGGAATCGTCTGGTGTTGGTGTGGGTATCGTTGGGAAAGGTGTTGCATAAATCTAAACGATTTTACGTGCCCGAGCCCGCGTGCGTGCCCGGGCCCGTTTTTTCTTCGCAAAAAAAACTAAACTTTTTCTTTGGATATTTAGTCGGTTTGTCGAAGAAAAAACGGGCCCGGGCACGCACACGGGCACGGGCACGAAAAATCTATGTCACGATCGCCTTGATCAAGTTATACCAACGATCATTTGCATACCTCCAATCAAGCGGAATTGTATGTTGCGGCACGTATTTGAGTCGGTAAGTACCGTGTGCGTTTGATTGATGCATGCCTTCTCTGAGTGTGATCACCTGATTCGGAATTATTTTTTTCTTATCCAGGAAAATTTTGCTATTTTGTTTTGCGATCACCTGATAATTTCCTGAGAATTTAAGTAAAAATTTCTTTTTGGTAATGCGTGGCGCATAAATATAAACGCTTCCCCAATAATGCGCGAATTCAGACTGCAGATAATGATGAATTGAGTCAGGCAATAAATTAACTCGGTAATTATTTACGTAGAATTTAACGGGCGTTACTGTTAAATCATGCACTATCTCGTCGGCACTTCGTGGTTCAAGATAAAGTGACGCAATCAAAACCGGCAATAATTCTTTAGATGGATTATTGATGTAGGCAGTCGCTGGGCTAATTAAATTTTTCAAACCGCGGATGGTTTGATCCTGATTATAAATTAAAGGAATTCCCGCAAAATAACCGCCACCTTCTTTGAGTAATTCGTTAGAAATAGTCACCATGGATTTTTGGTAATCGCCATTGATTAGATAAGCCGTGAAAATAAAACGAAACATAGGATATAAAAGACCCGTGCAAGCGAACAAAATAATTAAGGATACTTTTATAGAATCGATGCCAGGATTAGTTAACTGCGGCACCATGAAAAATATTCCCAAACAAACAGGAATAACTGCCAGCAAAAAATAAGCGAATGGCAATTGCATAATGATAACAATGCTAATGACGCCAATCGTATATAACGATAAAAACCAAAATACTTTTCGGGAATTAAAATAAATTAAATCTCTTTTTTGCGTAAATAATTGCTGAAGCCAGGAAATAAAATCGGGATAAATTAAAAAACAAACAGGAACTGTATACACCAAACCATAAGGAAAAGCTTGTTGATAACTCAAGATAAAAAACAGCAGAGTACTTGAGTAAATGCTAATGAACACACGACGCAAATAATCGGCATTATCATCTTTAAGGCGCACAAAAAGCGGAAGCCAGGTCAGCGGCCAAAGCAAAATTAATAGAGGACCATTTGATAAAATGACATGCCAGCATTGATAATAAATGGTTGAGTAAAAGGTAATTTTTGCTTGGGTGTATCCTTCATAGAAAACATTATTTAAAACGAGCGCCAAGCTCGATTGGTGGGCCCAAAAAGCAATATAAACAGCAATCGGTAATAAAAAACTTAAATTAAAAATAAGGCTATCCCGGAAGAATTGTCGATTGCGAGCGATCAACAACCAGTAGCATGCGAGTGACAGATTGGTTGCAAGAAAAAACCATAATGCTTTTTGCGAAATCAGGAAACTTAACGCTAACGCCAAGCCTGCTAAAGCAAATCGATTGGATAAAATCAATAAAATAGAAATGAGAGCGAGCCAGCTCGTTAGCATGTCTACGCGTAAATCAACGGAATAAACGAGAAAAAGGTGGTTGGCGAGAATGAGTAACACAGTATAAAGCAACGCTTTGGGATGATAAAAACGCATTAACCAATAACTGACGCCCAGCAAAAAAAACGTATTAATTAGCGCAATTTCATCTTTTAGATAATATAAACTGTGCCAAAAATAGTATGGAATAGAAAAGAGATAATATCCCAAGACAGTCTTATACGGCAGAAAATCACGATAGGGTAATTTGTGTGTATATTCATAAATATGATGCGCAAACCAAAACTCATCAACCGAAAGAGCTGCATAAGGTATGTAGATTAATTGAAATATGAGATAGGATAGGCAAATTGCGATTATGGCCCAAGAGACATTTTTATGTGATTTCGATAACATGTGAATAGACTCTTAATTTAAACTTTATTTCAGCAAATGATACAGGTACTTCTTCCGTATGCAAACAGGCATTGTAATCATTGGAGCGGGTCCTGCTGGATTAACAGCAGCTTATCTCTTGGCGAAAGAAAATATTCCGGTAACAGTTATCGAAGCGGATCCAGTGTATGTGGGTGGTATTGCGCGTACGGTGACATATAAAGGTTATTGCTTTGATATCGGTGGGCATCGTTTTTTTTCCAAAGCAAAAGAAATCGAAGATTTTTGGACGGAAATTTTGCCGAATGATATGTTAGTCAGGCCTCGGTCATCGCGCATCTTTTATAAGAAAAAATTTTTTTCCTATCCATTAAAATTTTTTGAAGTTTTAACAAAACTCGGCGTGTTTGAGTCTTGTCTCTGTTTTCTCTCGTATCTCAAGGCGCGCGTTTTTCCCGTAAAAAAGCCAGTTTCTTTTTCTGATTGGGTCAGTAATCATTTTGGCAAACGACTTTTTTCAATTTTCTTCAAAACTTACACGGAGAAAGTTTGGGGCATGCGTTGTGAAGAAATTTCTGCAGATTGGGCAGCGCAACGGATTAAAGGGTTGTCATTGATGACAGCGATCGTGAATGCGATCATGCCGAAACGCAAACCGAAAACAAACGGCGAAGTCATCAAAACATTAATTGATTCCTTCCGTTATCCACGCAAAGGCCCAGGCATGATGTGGGAAGAGTGCGCGAATAAAATTGTGCGCATGGGTGGTGATATTAAATTGGGAAATCGAGTTATTCGTTGTGAGTATAATAACGCTGAAAAAACCTGGCAAACGACGTATCAAAATCAGCATGGTGAGACTCAATCCATTCTGTCAGCGCAGGTGATTTCTACCGCAGCTATTCGAGAATTGGTTGTTGATTATCTTTCACCGCGGGTGCCTGAATCAGTAATGCGTGCAGCTTCTGCATTAAAATATCGCGATTTTTTAATTGTTGTTTTGATTCTCAAAGATAAAAATCAATTTAGTGATAATTGGGTTTATATTCATGATCCAAGTGTCGATGTTGCACGCATTCAAAATTTCAAATCCTGGTCGCCAGAAATGGTGCCCGATCCTTCCATGTGTTGTTATGGCATGGAATATTTTTGTTTCGAAGGCGATGGTATTTGGGAACAATCGGATGAAGAGTTGATTGCCAAGGCAACGCGTGAAATTATTAAAATTGGTTTGGCTTCTCTGGAAGATATCACCGATGGTTGTGTGGTTCGGCAATTGAAAGCCTATCCAGTTTATGACGAACATTATAAAGAACATGTTGAAACCATTCGGCATGGATTGCAGGCGGAGTTTAAAACGCTGCATTTAATAGGTCGCAATGGTATGCACAAATATAACAATCAAGATCATGCGATGATGACAGCGATGCTCACGGTTAAAAATATTTTGGCGGAGCGCAACCAATTTGATGTTTGGAATGTGAATCAGGATGCGGAATATCATGAGGCGGGTAATGCGGGAGAAAAGCAATTATCTGCCGAGACAGGTTTGCGAGAAGTGCCGAATCGAATATAATCCACCGCTATGAAACTACCTATTTATTTAGATTATGCTGCAACCACTCCCGTTGATCCGCGTGTAGCAGATAAAATGCTACGCTATTTGACGATGGACGGTGTGTTTGCGAATTCAGCCTCCGGCCACGCCTTTGGACAAGCTGCCAAACAAGCGGCCGAAGAAGCGCGCGAACAAGTTGCAGGGGCTATTAACGCTGAGCCTTCTGAAATCATCTGGACCTCTGGCGCAACAGAATCCGATAATTTGGCGCTCAAAGGCGCTGCTACTTTGTACCAGCGCAAAGGCAAGCACATAATCACCTTGAAAACAGAACATCCTGCTGTGTTAGATACCTGTCAGCAGCTCGAAAAAGAAGGTTATCAAGTTACGTATTTAACGCCGGAAACCAATGGATTATTGGCACTGGAAAAACTGCAGGCTGCTTTACGCGATGACACGATTTTAGTGTCAGTGATGTTGGTTAATAATGAAATTGGTGTTATTCAAGATATCGATGCAATCGCCAACCTCACTCGTTCACGCGATATTCTTTTGCATGTTGACGCAGCGCAAGCGATAGGGAAAGTTCCGTTTAATGTCCAAGAGACTCCTGTTGATTTGCTTTCCATGAGCGCGCACAAAATTTATGGACCAAAAGGCGTGGGTGCTTTATATGTGCGGCGTAAACCCCGCGTGCGAGTCGCTGCGCAATTGCATGGTGGTGGCCAAGAACAAGGTATGCGATCAGGCACATTACCAATCCATCAATTAGTCGGTATGGGCGAAGCATTTTCGTTGGCAATCACTGAGCTGTCTGAAGAGACAAAAAGAATTGCCGATTTGAAACAACAATTTTGGCAAGGCATTTCCAGGCAAGGAAATGTTGCGTTAAATAGTGATTTTCAAAATACTGTTCCGCATATTTTAAATGTCCGTTTTGCGGGTAAAAAATCAGAAACCATGATGCAGTCGCTGCCAGACCTTGCTATTTCAGCAGGATCTGCTTGTCATGCGAAAGGAGTAGAGCCTTCTTATGTATTGCGCGCACTCGGTTTAAGTAGTGTTGAAGCGCATTCTTCATTGCGATTTTCGTTCGGACGCTTTACGACAGAAGAAGAAATTCAATTTGCGATTACAAAGATTTGCGCTGTGATGTTGTAGGCGGCAAAAATGCGACACTCAACTCAACCGGTTTCATTTTGTAATTCCGCAACCAGGAATAATGCCTGATTTCTATCGGACCCAAGTTGTTAAAACGCGCGCGAATTTCTGCAACGGATGCTTGATGCGCTTCTGTTGGATCCCAAACAAAGATGCCACCATTTTCTCTTAATTTAGTTTCTCTCAGCCATGGGCTCACTTTTTTATCCCAATCAATATAAACAGTCGGTTGATCTTTTGAGTAAAAAGCAATGTTCCCGGCTGCCCAACGAGGTCCTGCGACATAACTTAGTGGCTGGTGAAAACGTTGTTGCCATTCGCTAGTCAATTGGCTTGCGATGATTTGCCCTGGGAAATTTGCACTGGAAGGTGCATTCGCGCGAACCAGGGCGTTGCAGTAAACAGTGATCATCACTAAAAATAATGTCACTAATAATGCGATAAAAGAAAAAAATCGATCACGCGTGATGCGCGGTGTAATCAACGTAATTAAAATAATTCCCCAGAGTGACAAGAGCGGCTGACCCCAGCCTGCGCGTAATTTCATACCAAATACAGCAGAAAGTACGACAGTTAAAATAAAAGGCCCGAGTCCCATAAAAAATAAAAACGCTTTATCAAAATTTTTCAGCGGCTGCAGTTTTATCTGAATGGGTTTAGCTCCCAGCAATAAAATGGAAAATAATAATAACGCGGGCAAGAGCACTTCAAATTGCTGCCACGCGAATTGAAGTGGAAAACTGAAATGATTTAGCAGCGTCGGTGGGCTGCTCACTCTGTTGACTGCGTAACTAATCGTGACGAAATTATGAGAAAACAACCAAAGCGTGTGCGGTAAAATAAGAATAATAAATACGAGTAATCCCACGTACAGTTTGGGTGAAGCAAATTGCTGACGCGTTTCTTTGAATAACAATAAAAAAATCGCCATCGGAATGAGTAACATGGCAGTGTAATACTTCGCCATCATGCCTAGCCCGGCAAAAAAACCAGTAAGCAGCCAGTCAGACCATTTTTTTTGAGTGAGGGCTTGGTAGAAAAACAAAATCGTGAGTGCCCATAAACCGACTTCAAGCGTATTATCATTAAAGTCAATCGCATGCAGATTGTAATATTGCATGCTTTCTAATAAAAACACGGAAATTAAAGCATAAACCGGCGACAACAGCTTGCTGCCCAATCTAAAAATAGCCCAAAAACAGGCAGCAATCGAAAGCTGGCTAAACAGATAAATCATCCAGCCGGAGTTGCCACCCAGATAGACGGCAAAATGCGTTAACCACCCGTTTAAAAAAGGATTTTTATCGTAGCCCCATTGCAGCTGGTGCCCCCAGGTCGTCCCCTCCATGGCGTCCATTGGCAGGGTATAACGAACCCATACAGGTGCTAAAGTCCAAAAAAGCACATGTAGTAAAATAAAAACGGACATCCAGCGCGTTACGCGCAGGGATTTGGCATAATCAGTAATCATATTGTTTTCAATCAATTGCAAGACACCCCATTGTATCGTTATAGACCGCTTCTGGCTAGCTATATGGCCATATATTAAACAAATAAAGTGGTATGGGTTATAATATATATTGTAATGGGGTGGTATGGGGGGATGGGTTATGCCGACTAAACAGATAAAGGAGTTTCTTGATACCCATCATGTGCGATACATGATGATTGATCATTCGCCTAGTTATACGGCACAGGAGATTGCCGCAGTGGCGCATGTCTCTGGTAAGCAATTGGCAAAGACAGTCATTGTAAAAGCGGGCTCGCAATTTATTATGGTTGTGATTCCAGCAACGGATCATGTTAATTTTTCTGAATTGAGAGAATGGACGGGCGCAACGGAAGTTGATTTAGCAAAAGAATCGGAGTTCAAAGGAAAATTTCCAGAATGCGAAGTAGGTGCAATGCCGCCGTTTGGAAATTTATATGGAATGCCTGTTTATATTTCTAATCAATTGGTCTCGCAAGATCAAATTGCATTTAATGCGGGTACTCATTCAGAATTATTAAAAATGTCGTATCAAGATTTTGAGCGACTGGTGAAGCCGAAAATTATTACGATGCACTAAAAAGTTAAAAAGTGTGTCATCCTGAGTGCAGCTCAGGATGACACACTTTTTAACAACGGAATCTGCCAAAACATCTCATTAAACCGTTCAAGCGAAAAATGCTTTTTTACATGCGCATAAACTTTGTCGCCCCATGCAATCATTTCATCCTGCGTATGCTCCGCCATGTTTGTCATCGCATGTGCAAGCAAATCAGAATTTCTAGGCTCAATAATAATGCCCGCATCTAAAATCACTTCCGGTATGCCATTGATGCGCGTGCCAATGACAGGGACTTTTGCGAGCATGGCTTCCAGCAAAACCCGACCAAATGCTTCTTTGGTAGAAGATAAAATAAAAATATCGAGTGCTTTTAAGTAACGAAGTGCATCGGGAATAAAGCCGGTAAAAATAACATCTTCTGTTAAATTCAATTGTTCTGCGAGCTTCTTTAAATCATGTTCTAATGGACCATCACCGATGATAAGAAGTTTTGCTTCTGGGAACTGTGCTTTGGTTTTTTGAAAAGCCTGAATAATATTTTTTTGATCTTTCTCTGGCGCCAGGCGACCCACTGTGCCAAAGACTAAAGTATCTTTTGGTAATTGAAGATACGTTCTTGCCGCATCACGCGATAATAATTTCACTTCAGACATTTTTATATCGATGCAGTTATACAGTGTGATAACTCGATCAGGCGAAACACGCCAGAGATTTTTTCGTAAATCATCACGCACCGCATTTGAAACACCGGCAAAATACATGTTGTTACGCATGAGTCCTGCAATCAATAATTTTCGGGCAAGGAAATTTAATGTTTTCATTGCATGCATCACAAAAATCAATGCAGGAATTTGGCAAAATTGGGCGGCCCACAGCATGACATAAATCGGTTTGTATCGATGACAAATGACAATAGAAAATTTTTGTGCCTGACAAAGCGCCACGAGTTTTTTAATGGCATTAATTTTCATGCCGCGAATCGATTGTTTGGAACAATTTAAAAATAACACTTCTTCTGCAAGCGTTTTTGCTTTTGCTGCGTCATCCGGCTTTCCAGATAAATAAGCGACTGTCACTTTATATTTTTGTGGATCAAATAGATTGACATACTGGTTAGCGATATCAATAAATTGTATCGCGTAATTGTGCATTAAAATTAAAATGGTTTTACGTGACGTCATCAACAGTACACTCCAGACTTCCTTTCATTAATTGCACCTGAATTTTTTCGCCCCGTTTTACTTGCTTGGCATCATGTAAAATGACGTGATCCTTGGCGCGTGTTGCGATGGAGAAGCCGCGCATTAAGGTGGCGAGAGGACTTAAGCCATCGAGTTTGGTCGCAAGATTCGCGAGCGATTGCTGTTTATGCAGCACGATTTTTTTCATGGTCGATATTAAGGTTTGTTGTTGCAAATTAATTCGGTGATTGATATCCCGAATGCGCTGCGTGGGTGTGCGATGGTGTAACTTGACTTGTAGCATCTGCAATTTTGTTTGTAAATCATTTAACATTTTTGTTTGCAAGCGCACTAACGCAATTTCTTTTAAATCTAAATCTTGGGCTTGTTCGTGCAGACGACGTTTGGGATGTTGTTGTTGCAAATGTTTGTGTACCCAAACCACATTTTTTTGCAGTTGCAGTAATTTTTGTTTGATCAAGCGTGCAAACTGTTTTTTATATGTTGTCAGTGCGAGCAGCAATTCATCTAAATCAGGCGTAATTAATTCGGCAGCAGCAGTCGGAGTTGCTGCGCGTAAATCAGCGACAAAATCCGCAATGGTAGTATCAATTTCATGACCCACACCGCTTACGATCGGTAACTCACTTTGATAAATTGCATACGCAACACTTTCTTCGTTGAATGGCCATAAATCTTCAAGCGAACCACCGCCGCGCGCTAAAATCAACACATCACATTCATTGCGCAGGTTTGCGGTCTGGATTGCTTTCACAATAGTTGCAGCTGCAGTATCGCCCTGCACCAGTGTGGGATAAATAATGACAGAAGCCGCACGATAACGACGATTAAGCACGCTCAAAATATCACGTATCGCAGCGCCGCACCGGGATGTGATCACACCAATATATTTCGGGAAACTCGGTAATCCTTATTTGTATGCTACAACAAATAAGAGATCGGAAGAGAACACGA
>CAZAXX010000067.1:0-12222 GCA_964489265.1 uncultured Coxiellaceae bacterium | reverse complement strand
TTTTTTTTATTTTTTTTGGGGGGGGGCTCTTTTTGGGGCGCCCTGTTCTATTTTTTTTAACTTCGTGGGGCCCAAATTTGCCCTCCGCCCCTACAGATTAATTACTTAATGACCACTTGCTCTACTAGGTGAGGGTGACGTTGGTATCTCTTGTTCTTTCCTCTTTTGAGGTTGCGGTGTAGCAGGTTTTGGAGACAACCCACCTCCCGCCCCGAAACCACCCACTTTAGAAACAGGCGCATCCGGATTATGCTTGGGTGAGGTTATTTCCTTTCTGGCATCATTCGCGGCTTCTCGCTGAATACGCTGACGAATGACTTCCACACAAGCGTCGCGATGCTCCGAACAAGCTCGCATTGTTTTGATATGCCGCGAAACAGGGTCTTCGCCTTTCGGATGTTCGAACTTAGAACCTTCCGTGACAGCCATCACAACCAAACCACCATTTTCTTCTTTTACAAACGTCGAGCTTTGTGTAAAGCATTGATCACTCTCCAAACTTTCTGTCGTAATCGTTGTTTTACCAAATAACTTGTTGAAACCGCCCAATGTTTGTAAACCAATACATTTTTCCGCAATGAAATTCATCACACTTCTTCCTGAATTTCCCCGCGATTTTCTATTGACTTCACCTAACAATCGCAGCAAATGCGCTTCACTCACTTCCGTGTGCTGAGGATTAAGCACATATTTATGATAACCCTCTTTAAACTCATCGGATAATAGCAATTCTTGCAAAGAGTCATAAAGCGCTGTGGTTAATGCAGGATTGAAACTCATTTGATTACCTTCAGCAGGCAAGTTCCTAGGATTCACAGGGAAAGGAGCCGCTGGATCTCTTTCATCGATCTTATCATTGCCTCTTGCTTGCGTTAAAAGAAACGCATCTAATGCATTATGCAATGCCACACAGTTTTGTTCATTTGAGAAATCAAAATTCTCCATATCTTTTTCTGTGTAGGTTTCTCCATTGGCTGGTCTGATACCAAGTGCAGCTAACTCTTGACGAAACTTCGCCAAATATTCCCGATTCGTTTTTGCTGGCCCATCTTTTGCGTCTTTGGGTTGTACTACATTGCCTTCAGCATCTTTGATGGGAAAATCATCGGGATTAGTCAATGTAATTGACGCACATTTTGTGACAAGCAATTTATATTTTTTTATGTCATATCTACTTTCTGCGAGTCGGACTTCAGGCTTCAGTCTTAATACGCCATTCACTGTTTCAAATGCTTCAGGCTTATAAAGTTTCAGAATATCTTTGAAATTTTTTGGAAATTTCTGTGACATGTCAGAAGTAAAAAGGAAAGATCCATCTTGCGTCGTAATTTTGACACCGTCGTGATCCACAGACTGAGCTTCGGTACTTTCATTCACATCGATAACGTTAAGCTTTGGTCGAGGTGTTTTTCGCAGAACGTCGCTATTTTTAGGATCACCTGCTTGACGCGGTTTAACAACGTAAGCTTGCAAACCTACCGATTTACTGATAAGCCCATTTTTTTCCCCTTGTTCGCTGACAGACATACAAGGACCGATAAATTCGCCTTTGTATCGAGTTGTATGCTTACGCTTAAAGGTTTGGGTTAAAATAGCTTTGCATGCAGCTTCATTTGTAAATGCTACGGACTTATCCTTTACATTGAGCATTGCTTTTAATAATGCGGGTGATGGATTATCGAGATATTGATTTTGAGCATTACCAGGAACACGATAAAATACTCCTTTAGGATCTCGATACAGGTATAACTTATCAACCCTCGATTCAAGCAGTTTTTCTTCCGCTGGCATCAATGAGATATCACAGCCATCACTAAAGAGGCCTCGTTTCTTCATGTACACGTTTTTCTGGTATGCGGCCTGAGTAATCGTAACCCCAGCAAGATCTTTGTCTAATGTATTTTTTAAGTCCTCTGAAAATACCAAGCGTCCCTCTGCATCAGTGACAAACTCTTCTTCACCTGCTGCATTTTTTCGGGTCTCAAAAGGAGAATCTTGAAAATCACCACCCCAGACAACTTCTTCGCCTAATGCATTTACTAATGCTTGAATAAATCCCAGCTCTTTTTTTCTGTCTTTCTTTTTATTATCGCCGGATACCAGGTGGACTGGTATTTGAAAAAGTTCCTTACCCTCTTTCGTTGTGATTTTGTTTAAAACCACTTTTGTGCCTTCCATTCCAGCGGCTACAAGTAGTGCATCACGATCAATCTTACGTCCCTTGTGCACAAATGGAAATTTAATTTCTTCTACTTTCGCAGCGTTGGTCATTGTCAAAATAGCAGGAATAGTTGGTTTGATACCTGGAAGACCAACACCTGTATCATTGTTTACACCAATAAGTTCTTGTTGTTTCTGCTCCGGCATTACAGCATCTTTTTCAAAATAGGCCAGGAGAGCTTGTGATGGATTTTTGAATAATTCTTCAACATCTGCATTGCCACCTAAATCAACTTGCGCGTACTTGCTTTTTAGCTGGCTTTCTTCGTAATTTTTCCTTATATGATCATAATATTCTTGTTCTCCCTGCTGTTCCAGCGCCAACAATGCTTCCGGTGTTACGCTATCTTTTATCATTTTATAGGGCATACGTTTTCCTTTTTTATAAATAACAAATAACAGACGAAATATAGAAAAAATTTTTTATACAATCCTATATTCGCTATAGGAACAAATAAGGTATGTATTTTTTAGAACAGATACAATGAAAAAATATAAAAAACTTTCAAGTATTTTGCTTGACAAAAAAGAGTAAAAAACTTGCGGGGGTTAGCGCGATTATTTTTTATTCAGCGTTACAAAACTAAATGGATACGCATTTTTATCATCCGCGGGATGCGTCTGACGTTCACTCTCATGCCATTCAGCTGGATTAAGCTCAGGAAAATACGCATCACCCACAAATGGATGGTGCACAATCGTCAGATAAATGCGTTGTGTCAGTGGCAACATATGTTGATACAAAATCGCGCCGCCAATTACAAAAACTTCATCCGAATAAGAAACTGCAGCCAGTGCTGTATCAATGGAATTTGCGACGACACAACCACACGCTTCAAAATTCACATCGTGTGTGATAACGACATTGCAGCGACCTGGTAATACACGCCCGATCGATTGATGCGTTTTTCGTCCCATCAATATAGGTTTGCCCATCGTGACCGCTTTGAAATGCGCTAAATCGGCAGGTAAATGCCATAGCAAATGATTATCTTTGCCGATCACTCTATTTTCTGACATGGCTACAATTGCTGAAACTAGCATGGTATTTCCTTTATTTATGTTCGATGACACCCGGTAGAAATTATACCTCGAATCACGAAGAAGTGGATTTTTTTGTCGTAAGATCCATAAATTTTTCCATTTGTTCCGGCGTGAGAGGTTTGCTGTAATAATAGCCTTGCGCTTGTGGACATTGGTTTTTCACTAAAAAGCGTAATTGCGATTCTGTTTCAACACCTTCCGCAACAACATTCAATCCCATATCTTTTGCCAATTCAATGGTTGATTTAATAATTAAATTATCACTCACTTTCACATCAATATCATTCACAAATGAGCGATCAATTTTAATCGATTGAATAGGCAATTCCTTCAAACGTGATAAAGATGAATATCCCGTACCAAAATCATCAATTGAAAATTTCACGCCCAGATGGCGCAATTGGAATAAAACATCTTCGATTTTACCAAGAAAACCGACGATTGCAGTTTCTGTAATTTCAAGCTCAAGTAATGTTGCTGGTATTTTTGTTTCTTCTAATATATGCACGACTAATTCAGAAAAATTTCGGTGCTGAAACTGTCTTGGTGATACGTTAACTGCGAGAGAACATTCAAGATTATTTTTTTCGCGCCACATTGCAAACTGCTTGCATGCATTTTGCAAAACCCATGTTCCAATTGGAACGATTAAGCCAGTTTCTTCTGCAATAGGAATAAATTCAGCAGGAGAAACCATTCCTCGTTTAGGATGTTCCCAACGCAACAATGCTTCCATACCAACCATTTTTCCGGTTTGCAGATCAATGCGCGGCTGATAAACGAGATAAAATTCATTGCGCTCTAAAGCAAAATGAATTTCCGCTTCCAGCTCCAAACGCTGATTATGTATTTCTTGCAAATTCTTTGTGAAAAATTGATAGTTGCTGCGTCCCCACGCTTTTGCGCTATGCATGGCAATATCTGCATTTTGATGTAAGGTCGCTGCATCATCACCAACTTCAGGATAACAGGCAACGCCAACGCTCACGCCTGTTATGACAATATGACCAGACACATAATAAGGTTCATTCATTTTTTCCACGATACGATGTGCAACTACACCTGCATCATGCGGATTATCAATTTCAGTTAAGATAATCGCGAATTCATCACCGCTCAAGCGTGCTGCAGAATCTTCAGTACGTAACAATTTATTCAGACGCGCTGCTGCCTCAATCAAAACCAAATCACCCAACTCATAGCCAAAAGTATCATTTACTTTTTTAAAAAAATCGAGATCAAGATAAAGTAGTGCAAGCTTACGATTGAAACGTTTTGCACGCGCCATTTCACGCTTTAAATCTTTATCAAATTGCGCGCGATTAGGTAATCCTGTCAAGGAATCAAAACTAGATAATTTTTTAAATTCATCTTCTAACGAATGCAAATCTGTTTCTGCTTTTTCACGCAGCATTTTCTCACGAAGATAAGCTTCTTCGTAATTGATATCTTGTTTTTTTTGTTTGTTATTATCCAAGATTTCCCCCAATTTCAGTGGGCAAAATTAGATTATACCCTGCCAAATGCCTGACTCGAGTTAGGGTTAACACTTAAAAAATAACTAACCGATTGAATGTGCGTAAAATTTTATTTGTGCATTTGGCAAAGAAGTACTGAACTAAAGATACTATTTACTACTAAACGATCACTTAAGATGGCGCCGCATTGGCCTTTTTGACTGAATCCCAAGCTTCCTGCCAATTGCATAAAACTAGGCATGTTGTAAGCTGCTGTTAATAAATAAATAGAGTTATTATTTTTTTGAATAATTGTTTTTGCAACATCCGAAATTAAATATCGATGATGTATCGTCGTAATGCCAACAAACCGCCAATTTGTTGGGAAGGATGGAATAAGATAGGTTTGCAACATTGCAAGGTAGGATTTTTTTGATTTTTGAGTAATGACAGATTGAACGCCCGTTGGTGCTGAACCTTCCGAGAGGGCACTAAAATTCGGGGTTACTGTAAGCACGACCGCAGATTTTTCCTGTTTTACAAAAGCAGGGAGTTGTACATTGAAATAATCTTTCGAATAAACAGGCAAGCGCTCCTGACTCATGTGCGTCATACTCATCACAATAAAATAGAGAATAATTCCCAACGCACAATTTCTGACAAACCCATTTTTTATCAAATAATACAGCAACAAATAAATCATGGCGGTCGCCATAATTTGCAGCGAAATAAAATATCGCACATTCGAAAATAAAGTTTGCCATGCAATATAGGAAAAAATATAAAAAAGAATGATCCACTGGTGCATTAGATTACTTTTGCTTACAATTTTTTTTATATATTTTCGCCAGACCAAGACGACTAAATTTACAATTAAAAGAACATATATAATTAACAAACGAAAATCACGCGTAAATAGATCACAAACCATAAACCCTTTTATCGAAAAATAAAATGGATAAAAGATCGTTTGTAAAAAACTTCTCGGGAAAAAACGACTATCGTGCCAATTATAAAAATAAAAACCTGACGCTTTGAAAATGCCATTATACAAAGGAAAAAAAGGATTATGATAATGCGACCACAAGAACAGCATCCAGTAGCCATACGATAATAAAAAACCCGCAAACAAACCTAGACCAGACACAGCAATTATTTTAACTTTTTTCTCAAAAGGCATTGCAACAAAACAATACGCGGCGACAAACCCAATCGCGATATAAATTAACACGAGCTTCAAACCAATGCCTATTCCTAATATAAAACCGCTCAAAAGGATTAATGGCAAGGACACAATTCTCGTGCTTGTATATTTTTCCAGGAAATAAATCTGCAATAAAATCGCACTCAATCCAAACAGGCTAATAAAATTATCGCCCATGAAAGAGCCCAGCTCTGAAAAGGCAACCGGACTAAAAACACCGATCACTGCGAGCAGAATTGCGATGGAATTTCGATGAACTTCCTGACAGCTGGATACAATGCGGTAACTGATACAATACATCAGCCAAAAATTAATCCCGTGAATTGCCCCCAACGAAAACACCGCATAGACAGGCTTAAAATAGGTAATTAAAAAATACGTTAAAAAATCGCTGACGGGATTAAAATACAGTTGCAAATAACTGGACGGCCAAACATCAAAACCCCACCGATGGTGTAACAATGCAAATGGATTATAGTAATGATACGAGACCAAATCCCATTGTAATTCTTTCCCAAAAAGAATGGCGATTACGCCGCAGACTAACATGCCAGTGAGCAAGATAAAAAAATGCTGGATCGTGCTTATTCTATTCACTACGATTTCTCGAAAAAAAATGTCTTGAGCGTGCTAATAAAAAAACTGGAAAAAATAATTTGAATCCCCGCAATTAAGCAAGTAACCGATGGAATCAAAATTCGCATGACTTGCGATGGAATCAAAGGACCAAATGCCGTTTGCATCCAAAAAAATATCGTATAAAAAGAACCAGCAAAACCAGTCAACGTTAAAATCAAGCCGAGAATAATACCTCTCTCTAACGTAAAAAATTTCAGAATATAACTTGTATCATTATTTATTTTTACAACATGTGCCGCGATTAATTTTGAATAGATAAAAAAGAATAATACTTGTAATCCAATAATGACAAAGGTACTGGAAAAAAGCATGGTATGAATATCTAAATAATAATTACCAATTTTTAATGGCCCACGCATCAATAATGCCATTAACGTAATCCCGACTGAAATAAGCAAAAATCCGGGATACATAAACAACCAACGTGGACACAGTAACAACAATAATTTCAAATGACGCCAGCCATCGCGCCAGGGTCGCAAATGCGGTCGTCGACTGCGACCATCCGGTGATAACGTGGTTGCAACTTCCGCCATTTTCAAATCATGCAATGACGCTTTCACCACCATTTCGCTAGCAAATTCCATGCCATCGGTACGTAAATTTAAATTTAACATTGCTTCGCGCTCAAATCCTCTGAGACCGCAATGAAAATCACCAATGCCACTTTTAAAAAAAATGCGGCCTAAAAACGATAAAACTGGATTTCCCAGATAACGATTGAGAAATGGCATCGCATTTTTTTTAATTCCACCGAGAAAACGATTTCCCATCACCAATTGATAGCCTTCGCGCAAGCGTGTGACGAAGGCAGATAAATTCAGAAAATCGTAACTGTCATCCGCATCGCCCATAATGACATACTTGCCATTCGCATTTTGAATTCCGGAACGTAATGCTGCGCCATACCCACGCTCCGGCACATGTACAACGCGTGCGCCACATTGTTCTGCGATGGTTTGTGAGCCATCCATGCTGCCATTATCTGCAATTAACACTTCGCCGCGAATGTTTTGCTCGTTTAAAAATTTCTTTGCTTTATTGATGCAAATCGCCAGCGTTTCTGCTTCATTTAAGCAAGGCATCAAAATTGTTAATTCAATATTTTCCATACCAACTCGCTCAATCAATTTCTTGAATAGCTAACAACGACTGACCCAACGGAATTTTCAATTTCTTAATTGCAATTTGATCGATCAATTGAATCATAGGACATATTTTTTCAAAAATAGAAATCACCGGAGAACCCGCGGATTTTTTTTGTAAAACACGGCCATTCACAAACCAGCCGAATAAACCGGTAAAATTAAATGGTTGTAAAATTAATTTGGCATTGGGTGCAGCTTCAGCGTGCAATGCTTTAAACATCTTGCGCGTGTAACGTCGATGATGACCCACTTCTTTATCCATCACGCCGTAAGCCCACATATGCGCAGGCACTAATGTCACAATTCGCTTAGGGCCGACTGCTTGACTCTCTCGCAACAAATTAACCGCATTTTTTATAACAGATAAATCATCCTGAATATGTTCAAGCACATTGAATGAAACAATCGTATCGATGTTTTCTGAGTTGAACATCGTAAAATTTTCTGTTTCGAGATTTAAAGATTGTATTGCGATTTTTTGTGAATTCATGGGCCAGGTTTGCACGCGTGATTCGAGGATACTTAGAAGTAGGGGATCCACTTCCGTTAAAATCAAACGCTCAGCAGCGGTGAACCAGCGCGACATATTTCCGATACCAGAGCCTAGCTCTAGAATCCGTTTGCCTAAGTAGGGTTGAATCGTATTAATAATCCATTGTTGGTAACGCACCGCTTTTTCAAGTGCAACCAATTCAAAAGGTAAATCATCTGGGAGTGGGACAGCGGTCACTGACGTTTTATCCTTACTTGCATAACGTGATTGATCATAACAAGAAAGGGAAGGCTTTGTCATCCTGCGAAGACTGTCACAAGCGCTTACTCCGAACGCAATGCCTGAATCGGATCAAGCTTCGATGCTTTATGTGCTGGATAAAGCCCGAAAAAAATACCTGTTGCAACAGAAACGGTAAAGCCAATCAAAGGCGGCAAGAGAAACAACGTAAACTCCCATTGCCAAAACACTGCGAGCATATACGCAATTGCAATTCCAATTAACACACCTAACACGCCGCCCGCTAAAGACAACATGATTGCTTCAATTAAAAATAAGGAACGAATATCAGCAGCCGTCGCGCCGACGGCAAGACGAATACCGATCTCTCGTCGGCGTTCCACAACAGACACCAACATGATATTCATTACACCAATTCCACCCACGATCAATGAAACACCGCCAATCAAACCGAGAAACACCGTCAAAATTTTATTTTGTTTTTCCATGCTGGCAATTAATTCTTTCGCGCTGCGAAAATATAATTTTTTCTTCGGGATGACTTCTTGAAAATATTTTTCAACATTGGATTGTATCATCGCACTAGATGAATTTTCTTTGAGACGCATCACAATATTATTTATCGTCGCATACTTGCTCATCTCAGTTGAAGTCAGTATCGGCATCAAAATAGAATTATCAATTGCCGCATAAACAAAACTATTTTCGGGCCATGGTTTCAGAATTCCAACAATCGTCAAAATATTTTTATCTACCTTGATTTGCTGGCCAATGGGATCGCTTTGCGTAATGGCTTTAATTTGTTTATATAATCCATCGCCGATCACACAATAAGGCGAATATTTATCTAAATCCGAAATCAAGCGTCCGCGTGCGGCTTCAACATGCACAATGCGCGCAAAATCTTCCGTCACGCCCAACACACCACCATTCAAATCATGACTATTAAATTGCATTTGACTATACAATTGCGTGTAAGGCGCCACTGCCAAAATATTTTTATCGACGTGCAGAATGTTCTTTGCTTGCGGCAAGGATAAAGTAATTTGTGAATTCATGATATCTTGCGCACCACCATCTGTCGCATCACTCACCGTGACTGCCAACAAATCAGTACCCAACGTCTTAAATTGTTTCAGCGCTTCATTCGTTGCAAGTTCACCACCAGACACCATGGCAACCACAGAGGCGGTACCCACTAAAATTCCAAGCAAGGCAAGAATGGAGCGCAATTTTGCGGACAATAAATTTAATAACCCTTCATTTGCGTGCAGTGCCCACTTCATACGACACATCCATCTTTAATCATGATGGTTCGTTTACACATGCGACTCACGTGCTCATCGTGCGTGACCAGAACAATGGTTCTTTTTTCATCTTCATTCAGATGTAAAAATAAATCCATGACTTCGCCACCTGTTTTTGAATCAAGTGACCCAGTCGGCTCATCCGCCAAAATAATTTCTGCATCACCCACTAACGCACGTGCAATAGCAACACGTTGTTGTTGGCCGCCTGATAATTGATTCGGTTTACGATCAGCAAACTGCCGCATACCGACCTTCTCTAACATGGCATGGGCTTTGTCACGCGATAGTTTTTTATCAACGCCACGATAAAACAATGGCAACATCACATTTTGTAACGCATTCAAACGTGGTAATAAAAAAAATGATTGAAAAACAAAACCGATTTTTAAATTGCGGATGCCGGATAATTCTGTGTTTTTTAAATTTGAAACATTTTCGCCTGCAAAAAAATAACTGCCGCTGGTGCAATGATCAAGAAATCCAATGATATTCATCAAGGTCGATTTACCAGAGCCCGACGCGCCTACAATCGCAACCATTTCGCCGCGCTCGATCGTGACATCGACACCTTTTAGCGCGTGATATTCATTCGCGCTACTTTGATAAATTTTTTTGACTTGATTAAGCTTGATTAGGGACGACAATTTTTTCACCCAACGCTAAGTTTGATTTAATCACGACAGAATCCAGTGTAGTGTCACCTGTTTTTACTGCAACCTCATGGGTCTTACCTGATTTCTCATCCAAGACATTCACATACGTGTTCCCATCTTTTTGTAACACCGCGCGAATCGGAATCATAATCTCAGGCTCACCACCTGCATTGATTGCGACTTTTGCACTCATGCCCATGTGAATTACTTTTTGTTGTTCTGGTGTCAATGTCGGCACAATAATTTCGATAGGAAATACGGGCAAACCACCTTGGCTCGCCTCAGCCTGGCGATTGATTGCAGAAATTTTTCCTTGCAAAACAAAATCAGGAAATGCGGCACCTGTCACCTGCACAGCTTGGCCCACTTTCAGTTGGTTGATATTAAATTCACTCACACTGATATGAATGGTAAGACCACTCACATCACCGATCACGGCTAACAAATCACCTTGTTTTACTTGATCGCCTTTCAACACTTTTTTTAATTCGCCATCCGAACCTTCACCTTTGCCTGCCAATAAAACAACGCCTGCTGCGGGTGCACTCACGTGAATTTGCTGCCGCGCACTTTGCGCATGCAATAATTTGATAATTTTGTCGATGTCTTCAATTTTTAAATCATAAAGACTCATGCCATGCAAATCCATTTGTTTTAACATATCATCCAGCGTATCTTTCGCTTGAACCATAGCAAGTTGCGCATTGTAATAACCGGTCTCTTTCGCCTTGTAATCATCGTCTGAAATTAGCTGGTTTTTATGTAAAAACTGTCCTTCGCGCATGAGACTCTGCCCATTGACATAATCTGTTTTTGCTTTGATATATTGCATCAACGCAGATTTATAATCCGTTTGAAATTTATCTGATGAAATGGAAAATAATAATTGCCCTGGCTTTACTTCATCACCAAAGTGGAAGGTCATATCACTAATGACGCCTTCCGCAGGCGTAGTGACAACAATTGTTTTTAATGGTTGCACAATGCCGGAAAAAAATAAGGTAGAACCTTGCGACTTTGCTGCAACAGTCACAACACTACTTCCTTCTGGCGTTTTCCCAGCATGACGATGCATGCATTTATAAAGCAGCAAGACTAATACAAAAATGACAGCAGCTTGTATGTAACGTTTCATTCAATCACCTTTTTTACAAATATTGCACCTGAATATTCCACGTTCGTAATGTTGTACCAATCAAAACATCCAGATTCATTAATGCTTTTAAATAACTTATTTTGCTACCCAACAATGTTTGTTGTGCGCCACGATATTGTTGCTCCGCGCTTTGCAATTCCAAGCTATCAATTAATCCATACGAATATTTTTGAAAACTGATGTGGTAGGTTTTCTCTTGCAATTGCTCAGCATTCTCAGCAAAACGTTCTGCGCGTTCTGCGCTATAAATACTATTCCAGCCATTGATTACGCTAGTTTCTTTGCCCCATTTTTCTTGCTGCAAAGCAATCTCTGCTTCACGTAAAGCAATTTTTGCAGAAGCTAAAGCGACTTTCGCAGGACGATCATCAATTGGAATTGTTAAATTCAACATCGCGCTATTCGTTACATTCACACCGTTAACCAAACTATTGACGCCCGCATTCGGACCGCCGCCAGTTCCATTGCCGGTGGCTGCATTCATTGTCAAATCCAGCTTCCAGCGCGTATTATCTTGTGCTGCAAGCACACTGCGTTTTACTGAGCCTTGCAAGGTAATTTGATCGGTTTGATATTGAATATCATTTTCTAAAATCATGAGCTTTGCATTTTCTAACGTAGGAATATGATATTTTTTGATAAGCGCGACGACTTCGTC
>CAZAXX010000066.1:0-12261 GCA_964489265.1 uncultured Coxiellaceae bacterium | reverse complement strand
CGTTAGAAAGCGCTACCTTGCAAGATTTAGGTTCTGCAAAACGCGTTCATATCACTAAAGATAACACGACTATTGTTGACGGTGCCGGTGATAAAAAAGAAATTACCGATCGTATCGTGCAATTACGTGCTCGTATGGAAGAAACCACTTCTGACTATGATCGTGAAAAATTGCAAGAACGTGTGGCTAAATTAGCTGGCGGTGTTGCGGTTATCAAAGTTGGTGCGGGTTCTGAAATCGAAATGAAAGAAAAGAAAGCGCGTGTTGAAGACGCTCTGCATGCAACTCGTGCAGCGGTTGAAGAAGGCGTGGTTCCTGGCGGTGGTGTTGCGCTGATCCGTGCATTACAAGCATTGAAAACCTTGAAAGGCGCGAACGACGGCCAAAACATGGGGATTCAATTGACCCGTAAAGCACTCGAAGCTCCATTACGTCAAATCGTAACCAACGCGGGCGATGAAGCTTCCGTGGTTGTGAATCGCATTCTTGAAGGCAAAGGAAACTTTGGTTTCAACGCTGCGACCGGTGAATTCGGTGACATGTTGGAAATGGGTATTTTGGATCCAACCAAGGTAACCCGTACTGCATTACAACACGCTGCATCTGTTGCTGGCATGATGATTACCACGGAATGCATGATCACTGACCTTCCAAAAGAAGAAGGTGAAGGTGGCATGGGCGCTGGTGGTATGGGCGGCATGGGTGGAATGGGCGGTATGGGCGGCATGATGTAATTGCTGTTCTCGTTCCTGAAAAACAAAAACCCCGTCAAATGACGGGGTTTTTGTTTTTCGCGTGTCATCCTGAACGAAGTGAAGGACCTCCCTGTTATAGCGTGGAGCTTCATTTTGCTATAACAGGGAGATCCTTCACTTCGTTCAGGATGACAAAGCGGTTTTTACATCGGCCCCAAGCGTCGACAAGCCCAATCAATATCAGATGCAAGCATTTCAAATTGATATTCTTCACTCTCAGAAGGCGACATACACATTAATTGCAGCAGAGGAGGCGGTGCTTTGTTATTAATTCTCGCCGTTTGTTTCGCTTGGCAAAACAAGCTTACTCTATCGAAATCCAGAGCATAGGATTTCCCGACCTGACTGATCCCACAGAACGTATTCGGATCATCACATTGCGCTTGATAAAATTCACGCCACGTTTGCGATTGATATTTTAAAGACATATCAAATCCATGTTTACGTAATAAATTAAATATTCGACCATGCGCATGATAAATTGCCGAAAAAAGCGTAGGTTTCGCTTTTGAACCGGGCAAAGGATTTGGGTTGGCACCTTTACTTAATAAAAACTGCACCATAGGAATAGATCCGATTTCCACGGCATAATCAAGCAAGGTGCAACCATACTTATCTAACTGATTGATGCATCTCGCTGACAACAACATATCTAGCACACCCGTTAATTTAGTCTCAGGTAATTTAATAATATCTTTCAGAAAATTTATACAAAACCGACTCGCTAAAATTTGTCGAATAAAAGATTTAAATAGTTGCGGACGATTTTCCTGAAATTCTTTAAAGCTTTTTTCTTCCATTAACACCGTGAAATTATTTGTCATATAAATCATGCAAGCTTGTTGAACTGGCCTAATTGAATTTTCGCAAGCTTGATAGAAAACAGGAAAAATATTTTCGAGAGAAAAATAAGGTATTATCCTGTCGTCAATAATGTTCTGCCTTGCTTGTTTCTTATTGCTCGGTAATAACTGAACTTCAGTGACTGAAGAAAAAATATGTGCTTTATGCCAGCACTTTTCCAGGAACTTAAATAAACTCGCAGGAAGATGTAATTGATAAGTATCTTGAATAAGCTTTTTCATACCAGGAAAACCAGAGCTGGGAGCCGAGGAAAAAGCTGGATATTGCGAATCTATTTTTTTAATCACACTAAATGTTGCTTGTTCACTCCAGGGAAATAAAGAAGAAACAAGCTCTTGCGTATTATAAGGCAGATTCCTGATTTTTTGATAGAGCACTATAGATTTAAGTAACGTATTAGCGAAGCTCTCCCAAAAAAGATCGCCTGTTTGAGCATCTTTTGCTAAAGCGCCAATTACTCGATAAATTGAGTGTTCCATATCGATCAAACCATCAGAAATATCGCGCGTTAAAATATCTTCCGGGCTTTCAGCATAGCCACGAATTAATTTTGCAATATACTTTGGGAAAAAAACTAAACTTTCCTTTAAAGGTAAAAATTTTGTTTTTAAGTCATTTTTTATCTGATCACTCATATAAATATAAAATTTTCTATGCTCATCTGGAATGCTGGATACAAGGGCCGCATGATAAAAATCATGTTTTGCAAATAGATACCAAAGCGCAAGAAAGGTATCCGCTTCGGAAGGCAAATAAACATAAGGAAAATGCAATCCCATGTCACGCGTACCATTTAATCCATTCAAACGAATGTCCGCGAGCGACGACAATCCGATCACAGGATTTATTTTCACTGGGTATTTATATTTTAATCGCAGATAAGCTTGCATCATGCCTAGCGATGGCACCATATACTTATCTCGCCATGGTGATCTTCCAAAAATGCGGAAAGAGGCTTCGATTGGATCAACAATCGTGTTAGCGATATCAGGAACTAAAAAAAAGCGTTGCTCAGAAGGCGGCAGTTTTTTAAATTCTTCGATGAAAGAATCAATCTCATCATCCTTGAGAACACCGACATCCAAAAAGAGTGACTCGCGCAAAATCTCAAGCGTTTCATCATCATTATCATTTAAAAAATAGGTTTCGACTTTTTGTTTGCCATGACATTGCACTGCCGACCAATAAAGTAAAAGAGTTGAAAAGGCAATTTCATCTAATAAATTATTTTGAAAAGCTAGTAATGCAAACAGAGGCATGTCTGCGTCATGCAGGATGGGTTGTTGTTCCCATAATTCTTTTGTACTTGAATTATTTGCTTCAACTAACAAAGCTGCATTTTCTTGTTTTTGTGGTAACTCTGCCAAACGTGCATTGATTTTTTGTTCTTCTGCAGGTGAAATTCGGCGAGTCATTTCTAATTTTGTATTGATGACTTGGTAGCTTTGCATCGGTTCTCTGTCTATTACTTTTTTTAACAGCGTCATTGCGAGTCCAGCGCTTTTTGCTGGGCGTGGCAATCCAGATTTTCAGCGTCTGGATTGCTTCACCCACAAAAAACGTGGGTTCGCAATGACGAGGGAATTACATACCATTCACATTTGCCGGTTGAGCATAAACAAGCTGCATAACCTCAGGCGCAACATTTCTAAGTAATTCTTCACACTGCCTAATACATCTAGAGTGACTGCCAATAAAATTATGATTGCGAAGAACTCCCTCTTCACGCATTTTGAGCCTATTAATGCACTCGTTCGCCTTGGTAATGAAATTAGCAAAATCGCCTCGCGGCATATTGGCTCTCTGCCTAGCCTCATGATCTAATTCCGTTATTTCTTTCAAAGCAAGTAACGTATTCAAAATTCTTGTTTCATGAAAATGATCAGCAGCTTGAGAGCCTTGTTCTTTCAAAACTAATACACCATCATCTGTCTGAACATAGCGAACATTTGGAAATTCTTTTCTTAATATATCTTTGGCAATACTAAGCACCAAGAATCCAAGCGTCATATTTTCGATATCACCATCGGAAAAAAATAGATCTGCAACCAAGCGACCATACGCAGATGCTTTTAGAATTTTAGGAATCAGTCTATTAGCCAAATCTTCGGCTTGCTCGCCATTTTGAATAGTACGAATAAATCCCAAATCTTCTAATGACATTTTTAAAAACATTTCACAAGATTTTAAAAGATCTTTTAGCGCACTTATAGGTGCGATCGCTATACTAATTTTTTCTTCCTCTAAACCTTCTAAACCGTTTCTCATTATTAGGTATCCTTTCGTTAATTTTTAAACCTCCGTATAATATCAGATAAATTTATCATTATGTGACAATTAATAACTCACGATTTCGCCCCTGCTTTTTCGCTTTGTACAGACATTCGTCAGCCCTATCAACCAAGCTGCTGGCATTTTCTACATTTGGATAAAATGAAATCCCCGCACTAAACGTCACATGAAATTCTTTATCTTCCGAAGTAAAAACAATTTTCCCAAATTTTTCCCGCAATTTTGCACACAACTTTATAGCTTCTTCACCGCTCGTATTTGGCAAAATAATCGCAAACTCTTCGCCACCATAACGCCCCGCCATATCCGTTCTTCGCAAACGCGTCAGCAACAATTCCGATAATTTTCGAAGCACACGATCACCCATCGAGTGTCCGTAAATATCATTGACTAATTTAAAATGATCGATATCCAGCAAAATAAAACTGAGCGGTTGTTTTAAACGAGCTGCACGCGTCAATTCAATTTCAAGATGCTGCAAAATATTCGTGTGATTAAAAAGTCCCGTCAAACTATCACTCGTCATATACGAACTTAAAATTCCCGCTCGCTTCGCACGTGATCTGACTGCAGCAACCAAATGTTGCGGCAAGATGGGTTTCGTTAAAAAATCATCGCCACCTAAATTCAACGCAGCTAATTGTTTAAAACGATCTTCTTCCGTCGAAAGAAAAATAATAGGAATTCCAGCGTAAAGTGCTTCCTGGCGTAACACAGCAGCAAGCTCGAGACCAGAGCATTCTGGCATGTACACATCAAGTAATAATAAATCAGGACGAAACTCCGTCAATTCATCTAACATGTGTAATGGTTTCATCACGACACGCACTTCCATTCCCGCTTCTTGCAGAACAACCGCGTAATATTCTGCTAATGATTGTGAATCATCGACAATCATCACGCGCAGTGGCTCCATCGCGGAAGAACCACAGGCTTGATCCAAGGTTTTGGTAACATAAAATGCTTCGACAGGTTTTTGAAAAAATCCAGTTCCACCTGCGCGAATTGCATTGAGTCGCGTTTGTAAATCACCTTGTTTTGCTGTGCAAAACAATGAGACGGGCATATCAGGATTTTGAAATTTTTGTAAATAGCTGATCGCTTCCGAATTTAAAAATTCAAGATCCACAATCATGGCACAAGGCAGCGTGACAGAAAGCGCTCTTTTCAACTCCTTAAAATCTTCAAAAATTTCTACGGTATATTCCATTGCATCCAGATTCGACTTCACTTCATTGATAAATTCATATTCCGTATCTAACACATAAACTAATTTGTTATTCAACAAAAGCTTGACCGGCCTCGATGCATCATCTTGCGCTTTTTTTTCTTCGATAGATATTTCTATCGACGCCACTTTATTTAATAACTTAACAACTTCCTGTTGTTGCTTAAGAGAAACCGAATCTTTGCCGAGCAATTCTTTCAAATAAACTTCAAGTTCACGCGCAGCAACGCTTAATGTTTTATATCCATACGTGCCCGCCGAACCACATAAACTATGCACGGCGCGATGAAATTCAATCAATTTATTCTGATCCCATTCTTGGGATAAATTCTGCCATTGTTTTTCCAGCATATTTATTTTGTTAGGCAGTTTTTTGGTATAGTCAACAAATAAAGCTTGTAGTTTTTCTTGTATAGTACTGTCCATCTCTACTTCTCCCCAGCATATTTCTTCCAGACAGAATTAATATTTTGAGCGAGCGTCATTGGATCGAATGGCTTGGTAATTACATCAAGCACACCCATTTCTTTATACTGCACGATTTCGCCCGGTTGAATTTTTGCAGTCATGAAAATGGCAGGCACATCTTTTAAATGACTAATGTTACGTAACGCTTCCAACGTAGCCGGACCATCCATGCCAGGCATCATGACATCCAGTAATAATAATTGCGGATTAAATTGACTGATCGCCTCCAGCGCTTCTTTGCCATTGCTGCAATATTTCACGGTAAAACCGCCAATATCTTCCAAGGCAATTTTGGCAATGGTGCGAATATCTTCCTCATCTTCCGCATATAAAATATTTTGTAATTTTTTATCAGTCATGATTTTTTCCTTTTAACTTACAACATGAATGATTTTTTCAATCGTTGTCAGCAAACGCTCATGTGATGTCTCTGACTTGACCAATACATCACGCACACATTCTGCATGTTCACGATCAAGCTCAACTGCAGAAAATACCAAAACCGGTGTGTGTGTTTTTGCAAGTAATGGCAAAAGCTCTGAACCATTACCATCTGGCAACATCAAATCTAAAATGACTAAATCATATTTATCACGCACCAACTTAACTTTTGCCTCGCGCAAAGTAGGCGCAGAGATAACTTCTGCCGTGTCTTTTAATAATGTTTTTACGATATTTCTCGTATCTTCTTCATCTTCTACATGCAGCACTCGTGTTACATTTTTCTTTTTTAGACTCAGTGCCTGCACGTCTTTCAATAATTTGCTGAAATCAATCGGTTTATCTAGCCAATCCAATACGGAAAACGCATCGCCATTCAATATGGCTTTGCCTGTCTGGGCAATCACAGACAGCACAATGATGGGTGTATTTTTCGTTTTTTCATCCGCACGTAATTCACGGATAAATGCAATTCCATCTTGATCCGGTAAAATCAAATCAAGCAATAATGCGTCATAGGTATTTTGTGCTAACAAACTTCGCGCTGCCGTCACTGTCGGAGCAACATCCACATTAAAATTAGCCGCTCCCAACATCGTCGACAAATACATCGATTGATCTTCATCATCTTCGCAAACCAAGATTGATTTTTTCTTTATTCTGGTCTGATCAACAATTTTTTCTATTTTTTTATCTGTTGAAGTATACGGAACTAAATCAAAATAAAATGTCGTGCCAATATTCGGTTTAGTGACAAAGCCAATGGTTCCATCAAATTTTTCTATAATCGCTTTAGTAATATTTAAACCTAAACCGGTCCCACCTATTTTGCGAGTGGTGGTTGAATCGGCTTGCGAAAATTTCTGGAAAATTCGCGACTGGAATTCTTCTGGAATACCAGGGCCTGCATCGATCACAGACACTCTCACTCGATTGTTGGCCAAACGAATGGTGACTTTAACGACCTCACCCGATGGTGAGAATTTTACGGCATTAGAAATTAAATTTGCCATCACTTGTAATAAGCGATTTGCATCGACATTCACGAGTACGTCGCTGACCGATTCAGTCAGCACGATTTTGACCCCGAATTTTTCTCCATACATTTGATTCACTGCGATCGATTCTTTCACTACTTTAGTGATATCAACCATTTCAAATTTAAAACTCATTTTGCCCGCTTCAATTTTTTCAACATCTAAAATGTCATTAATTAAATTGAGCAAGCGATCGCAATTATTGCTGGCAATATCCAACAATTTTTTCGCCTTTTCTGAAAAGTCACCCACCACGCCGCCTAACAATAACCCCAATGAGCCGCGAATAGATGTTAAAGGCGTGCGTAATTCATGACTGACGACAGACACAAATTCATTTTTTAATGTCTCTACTTTTTTACGTTCGGTAATATCACGAATGATAATCACGAATAATTCTTCATTTTGATCACCCATTCCCGAGACCGTCAGTTCCACCGGAAATTCGCCGCGATCTTTGCTAACCCCAAGAAATTCTGCTGGTGGTTTTCCTAAAATTTCACGCAACTTGTAATTCAAGCCTGGAATTAATTTATCGATGTGCAGCAAAGGCAATTCAGAACTTAATTGACCAAACATCTTTTCTGTCTGCAAATTAAATGAAATTATTTTTCCGTTATAGTTGGTGGTAATAATGCTGTCTAAAGCAGAGTGTAAAATAGCTGTTTTATGCGCCTCGCTTTCACGCAATTCAATTTCAACTCGATTTCTCTGAAAAAATTGGCCTATTTGCGGGCCAATAGACGCCATCATTTGCAATAATTCTTCATCCATTGACTCAATTTCTTTGCTGTAGAATTCCATCACACCAAAGACTTTATTTTGCAGCAAAATGGGAAAACATAATGCGGAATGAAATCCCGCTTCTTTCGCCGAGGTTGCACGAAAATAGTGAGCATCCGAGGTGACATCCTCGCTCCAGTACGGTCTGCCAGAACTCCAGACTCGCCCAAGCACGCCTTTTCCTGGCGCAAATTCTAATGTTTGAGAGATCATTACAAATGAGTCTGCATGGGTTTCGTTAGAACACCACATTCCTGTGCACCGCAACATATTATCTTGATAATTTGCCATCCAAATTGCACCGCAATCCCAATCCAGGCCGGTACAAATTGATTGAATCAATTGTGGCACGACTTCTTCTATCTTAGTTGCTTCAGATAAAATTTGCGTTACCGCATATTGAGTTAATAAGCGCTGCTCACTGATTTTTTGCTCTGTCACATCACTCATAGAACCTGCCATGCGTGTCGCATGACCATGCTTATCCCATTCAGCTTGTCCTACAGCTTTAAACCAGTGATATTCACCTGATTTTCGTTGCAAGCGATACTGAATGTTGTATGGCACTCGATGTACTATGTGATTTCTTATGGCATCACGTGCTTTTTGCAAGTCCTCCGGGTGAATATGTTTATCAAACATTTCTAATGTATTTGGAATTTCTTCATCTGTATAACCTAATAAATTTTTTAAATAGGGCGAATAAAAAATCTTGTCTGAGCCGACTTCCCAATCCCATAATCCAGCATTACTGCCACGCACTGCTAATGAATAACGTTCATCACTCGCTTTTAATAATTTATTACTGCGACTCAATTGTTTTTCTGCATCGATTACTCTGCGAATCAACGGAATAACTTCTAAGCGCAGCAATAACAAACCAATTAATATCGCGATTAATGTAATAGGAAACGTCGTATATAAATTTCGTATAATTGGCAAATACAATTCATTTGTATTTATTTTCACGATCATGATTAAATTCAATGTTCCGATAGGCGCATACGCTGCCAACACATGTTGATTCTTATCATCATATGTAGTTGTAACACCATTTTTTCCTGTTAAAACAGTATTAAAAAAAACGTTACTTTTTTTAGCGATGAAGGCATGTGGATTAAAACGTGATGGAAAACAAATGCCATTTTTATCTGCGGTGATACTACAGACATCCAATGAAACGGTTTGACCCATTGTTTCTATTTGCTTGAAGTAAAGATTAATGGAGAGCAGCGGCCATGATGTAGTTAATTCACCCGTCTCTGTTTGTGATAATTGGATTGGACTTTTAAAAATGACAAACCATCCATTACGCCATGCAAGCCAACTTTGTTCAGACAAATTTAATTTCACCATTAACTCTGGCTTCGCAATTAACTCACCTTCTTCAGCAACAATTTTATTTTTAGAATTTTTTATACTGACCGCAGAAAAACCTTCTAATATAAATACTTTGGTAATTTCATCTAACTTGGTTTTAGTATCAATTACCTGGCCAGACCAAATTTTTTGGATCGCTTTTTTTTCGGCAACAGCACGCATGATTTCTGTTTCAAATTGAATACTTCTTGCCGCGAGCAATTGTTGGAACATATGTCGTCGCATATCGAGTTGTTCATTGGTTAACGTGATAAAACCTGCAGCACCAATCACAAGACCGATGCTCAATAGAATTAAACTGCTGAGTAGTGTAATTTTTTGTTCTTCATTGCCTCGATATAACTCATAAGAATATGAACTCTTACGCCATATGCTCCAAAGCGTGAGCCCCACTACGCTAAAACACGTCGCTGTATAGAGCGACATCATTGTATAGCTGCGCCAACTATAGAGAAATTCTAACTTCAGAAAATAACCGATGACACCTAACAAACCAATCAGAAGCAACGCTAAAATAAAAATTTCAATTAAAACTGCAACGGGTTTCTTGGTAGCAAACGGACACAAAAGAAAAACGAGGCCCGCTAATAAAAATCCAATTGATGTATTGAATGCCATGCGCGCTGAATACGCTTTGTAACCGATCCAGGGCGCTGAAGCAAAATAATCAATACCCAAATCAAGATCAAGAATATTTTGGCCCAATTCCAATACTGCGATAACAGTCAATAGCATCCCAGTTATCAGCAAACAGCGCATTGAAACGCGAGAAGGGAAAGTAAAGCAGAACAATGAAATAGCGACCAGAATAAAACAAATACCTGAATTAAAAACGACAGGAGATAAAGAGTCATTCAAGCGCAATAAAATCGGGATATGTGCCAGCCAGCCAACAATAACTGACACGCCTAGTATAAATACGAGGAGACTTGGTATAGCCCATAATACTCTTTTTATCATAATTATCCTTACGATGAAAAAGAGACTCCACAAGCCATCATCACGCTAAATTAAATAGCGTTTTTATCCCATCCATAAATACAAAAACTACTGGAGCAATGACGTTCGATAAAATACCGCTCATCATTAACAACACTAAAATCAAAAATCCGTAAGGCTCCATGCGCGATACACTCCAGGCCATACGGCCGGGTAATAAATTGATTAATACCCGTCCGCCATCCAGTGGCGGTATTGGCAAACAATTCAAAATACAAAGAACTATATTAATCATCATACCCGCTTGGCCCATATAAAGCAGTGGAACACCAAACCATGTGTTTAAATATAGCCCCAATTTCGCAACTCCAGCCCAAAAAAGCGCCATGAGCAAATTAGAAATTGGACCAGCCGCAGCTACGACGGCCATGTTATAGCGGGGATGATGCATATTTCGCGCATCGACAGGAACAGGTTTTGCCCAGCCAAAAATGAAACCACCCAGGGTCAACATTAATAAAGGGACAATGATAGTTCCCATTAAATCAATATGTTTAATTGGATTAATCGTCAAGCGACCGGCTAAACGTGCTGTTTGATCGCCGAATTTTGATGCGACCCAGCCATGCGCCACTTCGTGTAATGTGATGGCGAATAAGACGGGCAATGCCCAAATTGCAACTTTTTGAATGGTGGTTAATTCCATAATGCTTTTGCTCTTAGAATTTATTTAATTGCTGTATGGTAATCCGATAGGAATGACGGGGGCAATAAATAACGGTAGAATTCTTTTTTTTGAATGACAGACAGCGCTATTACGGCAATAGGACCTTTACGTGACCCTAAACGATTACAAACTACTAGCTGGGATTTTGATTTTTTTGACATCTGTGATTGTCATTATTTATCCCATCAAATCCCGCGCTTATCCTAAACACAATCGGCCGCTTGAATTAGCTGATGCGTTTGCGAGTGGAATTTTTTTAGGTGCGGCTTTGTTTCATATGTTGCCTGACGCCATCAACAAATTTTCTGCTTTATATTCGAATAACCCATATCCAATTGCCGAGTTATTTTGTGCAGCAGGATTTTTAATATTATTATTTCTTGAGCGTCTCTCTAATTATTTTGCTGCGGCAAAACAACATGCGCATACGCTTTCTTATATGCTGGCATTAATTCTCATCATTCATGCTTTAATTGAAGGCGCTGTTCTCGGTGTGAATACCACACTTGCAACTGCCACAGTGATTTTTGTCGCAATTATCGCGCACAAAAGTTCAGAGAGTTTTGCGTTGGCAGTTATTTTGAATCGCAGTAGTTTAAGTTTACGACGTATCATCACGATCATTATTATTTTTTCATTGATGACTCCGCTTGGAATTGGTTTCGGCACGTCACTCACAGAAGTTTTACAATCAAATAGCAGCCAGCTTTTCACTGCAGGATTTAATGCATTTGCTGCGGGAACATTTTTGTATATGTCGACATTGCATCATATTAATCATCATGAGCGTCAACATGAAGCGGAAGGTCTTTGGGAATTTGCAGCTTTATTAGTTGGGTTAATTGTTATGGGTGGGTTGAGTGTTTGGGCTTAATGTCATCCTGAGCGTAGCGCACCACTTTGTCATCCTGAGCGTAGCGAAGGATCTCCATATATCAGGAGGTCCTTCACTTCGTTCAGGATGACACCGATTTCTAAGCAGTAACCAAACCTAACTCCCGCACTGCATCACGTTCTTTACGTAACTCATTCAGCGTCAAATTAAATTTTTGCTGGCCAAATTCATTTTGTGTTAATCCAGTTATCACTTTGAGTTTGCCGCCTTCGGTACGACATGGGAAAGAGAAAATCAAACCTTCATCAACACCATATTCACCTTCCGAGCAACGCGCTACTGAAAAACTTTCGCCTTGTACTGTGTCGTGTGCGAGGTTGTATACACCGGTTAATGCTGCATTTGCTGCCGATGCAGCAGAAGATGCGCCACGCACTTTAATGACTTCTGCACCGCGGTTTTGAATAATGGAAATAAAATCATTTTGCAGCCAATTTATATCAGTAATGACA
>CAZAXX010000065.1:0-12678 GCA_964489265.1 uncultured Coxiellaceae bacterium | reverse complement strand
TATTTATTTCTTTCCCGGCGTCCCCCCCCCCCCCCCCGGGCCGCGGGACGTAGGGTGAAAGAAGTAAAACGTGGGTTCGCAATGACGTAATTTGAACTGTTTGCTTGTGTGAAAATAGATCAACACCTATAATAATGCGCATATCTTATCTTAAACAAGAAGCAAACGGGGAGATAGCGCATGTTTGGTAAAAGACCTTATGACCTGATTGATTGGACGGAAAATGAATTTCGGGAAAACCAATTTGAAAAATCAGACGATAATCAAGCTGTTATGACTGATTTTTTAAGCGAGGAAAAAGTAGATCCTCGAGAACCAGTTGACGAGTTCGAGGTTTCCAATAGTAATAGTCACCCTTGGCTAACCATGCCAAGCAACCTGTTTACAGGCCCACTTCCTACACCCAACACGGTCCCAGTACAGCCTGTCGTTCAGCCCCACAAATTGCTTAATGATCACGCCTATTTTTTACATACATTATGGAGTTACGCGAATGCGTATCATTGGGATGGCTTTGATCGCACGCTAAACCAATTATTACATTACCCTTTAGCCGTGCCTAATCTTGATTCGATTGCTGTGCAAGGAATTCATACGAATAAAAGTTTACTGTTGGTCGCAGCAGAGAATGGACAGTGGATGGCAGTGAAAAAGTTAGTGGGGTTGGGCGTAAAAGGAAAAGAGAGAAATGGTTTTGCGTTATGGTACGCAATAGTCGCAAAAGAATGGGATGCCGTTGAACGCTTACTTCGAGCAAACGTTTGCGATGTTAACCTCCATCCACGTGGTACTCAAGCAGTATTATGGTATTTAGCTAAATCACATAAATGGAAGTTAGTTGAAATGCTGTTAAGAAATAATGATGTCACTGAAATAAATAGTTGTTCGCCAACAAAACCAAATGCATATTTTACGGCACTTGATTTTGCAAATAAAAGTAAGGTTAAATTTTCCACTTTAAATGAATCAAGACGATTGCTAAAGGCAAAAGGAGGAGTAGCTAATGTAATAGTAGAGCCTGGTTACTATTACCCAGAAAATAAAAGAAAAAATCCTCTACAACAACCTGCTGTGCTTTATCACTCTGAGCAATCTAGATTTTCTTCATCATCCGCATTTTTTTCGTCTGCACCCTGTCTATCTGATCCAGCAAAAGCACCAGCATGGACAAGCTATAGAGAAAAAATGCCTGGTTCTTTAGCCGAATGGGTGGAATATTTTTATCAAATTACTGAGAATATTAACTCACGAAGAGGCGCAGTAAATTGTTACTATTGTGCGCTTAAAACGAATGAGTACCTTGCAAATGGTTTTACTCAAGGTGAGGCGCCTGTTACCAAAGAACCGATAAAATATTTTTTGACTCACGAGCGCAGAAGACATTTGCAATTCTATTGCGAAAACCAGTCATTGGTGAGCATCTGTCCTATAGACCGTGCAAATCATGATGTTGTGGAAGATCTAACTCTGGAAAATAAAGAAGTAATAGAGGTTGACTTAACAGAAGAAAAACAGGGAGCGCTGCGCGTTAAATTTTTAAAAACGACGGCAAGTCAGCTTCTGGATAGATTAAAAGAGATGCCAAAAAGACAAAAAGATGGTACCAGTTACGGTTTTCTCTATCTGAAGCATATTAATGGTTCGGTTGGACATATCATGAATTATTTTGTGACGCCAGATAATGATGTCATTTTTATCGATGCTCAATATCACCAACATCATCATAGAAAACATCGTAGAGTAATAACAAATCTAACTGAGCTATTATTAAATCGATACCGCGATAATGTGGCATATATTAATGCGCTGCCGCCTGAAGGTTTTGCAATAAAAAAAGAAGCTGGCGTCGATATTCACGTGCCGGATGAAATGGTTGTTAAAAAAGAGCCGGAAGACGAAGCGAGTTATTCTGCATCAAGCACGAGGAATAAAATCTAAATTGTATTTTTGCGGGAACATCGTAAGATAAATAGGAAATTAAACCAAAAGGAATTCAAATGAAAAAAAATACCATTTCACTCGCATTTATTTTAGCAGTGCTTGCAGTTTCTAATTCTCATGCTGGAAATAATCCAGCACAACTGGTATTGGATACTAAGCTTGCTATTGCTAATGCGCAAGTTTCAACGGTGACGCCCCTAAATGGTAGTTCGCAAGTCATTCTAGAAGGTAACCTGGATAACGATGGCACATTTAGTCAGACTCCAGGAACAAGAGCGGAGTTTAAATTTACATCACGTAAATTTATTACTGACAAAGAATGGTTTCAGGATGTCACACTCGTTTTTGAGAAAGCGAATCAAGTAAATGGTTACAACATAGCGCAAGTGGATTCAGAGAAAAGCAGTGTTGTCATTTGCCGTAACCCAGTTCAGCCAATCTGTCTAAGCTTCAAGCCGTTTGGACAATCGTTACAACCGATTCAATCTGCTGGTGAGATTACGTATTATATTTTGGATCCAGTGGTTGGAAAATCACGTCCCAGTATCATGTTGCAATTTATTTTGCAGCCTAAATAACTTCATGAATTAAAATTCGCTTTTTTAGTTTTGGAAATAGCATTATGATCACCGTGATTTTTTTTAAATTTATAAAATATTTATTTAATGGAGTAAAAGTATGAATATGCGTGCACCTTTATTAGAAGAAGACAAAAGTCAACAGGTGGAACAACAACACGAAGAACAACCACAACAACAATCACAACAACAATCACAACCAAGCTATGCTGATATCCCACCGCCATCAGCACCGCAACCACAATACCAAGCGCTGGAAGTGGCAGATGATTTTAAATACGTAGCTCCCCCACGGTATGCACAAGTTTTTCCTGTCAGAGCAAAAGCCATCGAAATCACCAATGGTAATATATTAGAAAATGTTCTTTTCCCTGGGATCCTTGCTTTAGCGTTATATGCAACCAATAAATTAAAAGCCCTAGAAGGAAATAATAAAGAAAATGACATACTAGAATACGTTGCAATGGGCGCAATCGTTGTTTGGGCTGTCACCCATTTAACTCGTTCAGCGTATAGAGCTATATCCAGTTTTTCTGAGCATAAAGAAGCATTGATCAGAAATACAGTGGTGACACGTGAACAAGTAGTCGAGATGGAGTCTCGTTTAGCCCATAAAAGCGTGCAATTTTTCAGTGGTGCTACTGTTGGTGCCGTCGCTGCCGCATCTGTTTGTTTTGCAAAAGAACAATATGAATATGGTACGGTTGCTTCAGTGCTTGCATTAGTTACTTATATTTTTAATTCTTTATTAAGAAGAAAAGAAGGAGAGGCGAATTATTTAATTATCACAGGCGAAGAGTTTATGGCATCGATGTCTCCAGCACAAAAAATCGCGCTGACTGCCGGTGGTGGAATAGCATTAGTTGGTGCTGTGAGTTTGATATTTACCAATTACCTTGTGCAAAGAGAATTAAAAAATGGCGGAACTGATCCGCACCGATTAGCAACACTGGCAACGGAGGCTGTTATATTGGCGGGTTTTGCTATCTTAGGCACTTATTCCTCGTTGCGTGGTGCTGATGCAACCAAAGCTGCTTTGATGCCAGAAAATGTATCAAACAATCAAGCTACAATATTTGGGAAATCAGCGCGACGTGATCTTGTTACTCTTGGTGGAGCGGCATTAAATACGACACTGCTCTCCGCTTTATCTGTTGCATTTGCGATAGGTCAAGATACGCCACTGAAATATATACCTGCTTTGTTATGCGCAATTGGTTTAGTTGTCTCAATTAAATTAACAGCGGGTCAATATGCGAATGATTTGAATGATATCAGACAAAAATTAGATGAGAATGGTCCACAGCGAAGGGCAAGGCTTTAATCGAAATTAAAATATTGTGTCATCCTGAACGTCACTTCTTGTCATCCTGAACGTAGTGAAGGATCTCCCGATAAATATCAGGAGATCCTTCGAGCAAAAAGCGCTCTCAGGATGACAATGTATTAAGCAATCACAACACTACGCAAAACTTGTTGTTCTTTGACAGTACGAACTTTCATAGGAATATTCACACTCATCAATTTTCCTGTTTTCACATTAATAACAGCAGAACCAACTGGCGCATCATTTACATAAAATTGTGCTCTACACTGCGTTGGATTTGGCGAACAAACTTGTGCGAGTGTGCTGTATGAAACTGACTTTTGTGCATTTGGAGTCAATTTAAATTTTCCACTTGAACTCACTTCAGCAGTAATATTTTTATTAGTCGCATTATGAATAGTTATTTCACCTTGCGGATAGTCTCCTGCAAAAACAAAGCCAGAACCAATGAGAGAAAAAACCATGCAACATACACGTGAGATGAGTGAAATTTTCATTTTTACTCCGGTAATCTATTAGTAGAATAGTGTTTAATAATTATACAGTATATTAGCCATTTGTCCAGTTTTTTATATAATTCTAACTATTAATCAATAAGATAAAATCTCTAGGAAGGCCTTCATACCACGTAGCATGCAGGAAATTCTATTATGTTATGATAAATCTTGGATGAAAATTTTTTAGTCAAAGCAAACAAGGCACCTATGAATAAAATCTATGGCTCAATTGTTTGGTTTATTGCAACACTCTTCGTGGTTTACTCATTTTGTTTAAATACAGCGTCCGCTGTTTTTTCTGAGGCGATTAAAACAAGTCTGCAGGCGAGCAGTATGGGTGTTGCTTTTGCTTCCGGCGCATTTATTTTGGGATTTGCCTGCATGCAAATTCCAGCGGGTTATTTACTTGATAGATATAACGCACGCTTTGTCGTCAGTAGCGGCGTTTTTTTATTAGCGTTAGGTAATGTCATTATTTCATTTTCAAATAATCTGATTGTTTATGCGGTATCTAATTTTTTGCAAGGTGTTGGCGCTTCATTTGCATTTATTGCGGCAGCCGTGCTGATATCGCAATGGTTCTCTGCAAAAATATTTCCTGTTTTATTTGGTCTAACTCAAACACTGTCATGTGTTTTAGCAGGCGTCATTCATTATTATTTTACAGTGTTGTTAGCAACAGAAACGTGGAATTCTATTTATCAGAAGCTCGCTATCTGCGGTTTCATATTGTTTGCTTTAACTTTGGTTATTGTAAAAACACCAGCAAAATATAAACGTGAGAAAGCTTTATCGCTAAAAAAATCCTTAGGTCTAGTTGCGAATAATAAACAAATGTGGCTTTGTTCGATTGCTGCAGCAACATCATTTGGTGTTCTGCTAGCCTATGCGGGTTTTTGGTATGTACGTATTCAAGTTTTTTATTCCGTTAGTAATTTGCAAGCGGTGATTATCAGCGGCATGGTTTTCTTAGGCATTGGCATTGGCACACCATTACTAGGTTGGATTTCAAATAAAGTTAAATCAAGACTCATGGTAATTCACATCACGCTTTGTCTTGGCATGATGGCGTTATTGCTGGGTATCTATCTCCCGCATTTTAATATTGATACATTAATCATTATAAAAATTATTTCATTTTTAATCGGATTTTTCCTGTCGGGTTCCATGCTTTTTTATACCATGGTCAGTGAATTTTCCACGAACAACACGAGAGGCGTTGCAATTAGTTTATTAAATACGACCGTGTTTTTGTTCAACACATTACTGCTATTTCTTCCGTATTTATTTGTCACTTATATTTCAAAAGAGTTTTTTACCTACCTCTGGGTGTTGCCGTTTTTTGCAATGATTTCGTTGTTATTACTTTATTTCATAAAAGAAACTTTCAAATCTTGATTTTGAGGAGAGTGACTTATGAGCGATAAAACGGCGTATAGAGGCGCACTATTTTATTTCAAAGACACGGCTACACTCGCAAATATACCTATCAACAAAGACAAACAATCTGAGAAAGAACGTCAGTATGTTTATATCGAAGATGGTGTGCTTATCGTTGAAGCTGGCAAAGTAGTTGAAACAGGCAGTTATGCTGATTTAAAAAATAAAATTAAAGATATTAAAGTAGTCGATTACAAAGAAAAATTAATTACGCCAGGATTCATTGACACACATCAACACGCAACACAAAGCGCTATTGTTGCAGCCTACGGCGACAAGTTACTTGAGTGGCTAGATAATTATGTGTTTCCTTCCGAAAGTACCTACAGCGATAATGCAGTTGCAAAAAAAGAATTAAATTTTTTCTTGGATCAACTTGTCAAGAATGGCACGACCACAGCCGTTTCTTATGGCCCATTATTTTATAGTGCGACCGACATTTTTTTTGAAGAATTGCAAAAACGCAATATGCGCTTTATTACCGGTAACATTATCATGGATGAAAATGCGCCTGATACATTGAAGCTGAGTGCGCAAGAAAATTATGATAATTGCGAAAAACTCATTAAAAAATGGCACAATCAAGCGCGTCTTTCTTTCTGTATTTCGCCACGTTTTGCTTTGGCTTGTTCCGCAAAAATGCTTGAATTATGCGGTGCGCTCAAAAAACAATATCCCGATTGTTATATCCAAACGCACCTGGATGAAAACGTAAATGAAATTGCCGCAGTAAAAAAACTCTATCCCGATAGCAAAAGTTATATGGATGTCTATGACCGCTTTGGTCTTGTGACGGACCGAACGGTATTTGGTCATTGCATTCATACAACCGATGAAGAATTAAAATTATTTCAAAAATCGAATGCGATTATTTCGTGGTGTCCGTTAAGTAATAACTTTTTAGGAAGTGGTTTATTTAATTATGGCAGAGCAACCAAATATACCGATAAGATTACGTTAGGCACGGATTGGGGCGCAGGTAATTGTCTATCAATGTTTGCAGTCATGGATGATGCATACAAAGTATCGATGCTAAACAGCGTCAAATTACCGAGTATGGCGCGTTGGTATATGGCAACCTTTGGTGCGGCGAAGGCATTACACCTGGGTGACAAAATTGGGAATTTTACACCGGGTAAAGAAGCGGATTTTATTGTTATCGATACGGATGCGACATCGTATTTAAAATATCGTCGTGAAAAAATAAATGATATTTTCGAATTATTATTTATTGTGATGACATTAGGTTCAGAAGATAATATCAGTGCAACCTATATCTATGGCAAACTGGCTTATTCCAACAAGCACTCATGAGTGGAAGCTAACAAATGAATGGATGCAAATATTTTATCGGTGTTTTAATGGCATCGTTAAGCTCATATGCCGCAGCAACTACTTCTGCGCCAGCGAGTATTAGCGCTAATCCTGCAGCAGTGAATATCACAACTGGTAACGGCAGATTGCAGGGATATTTTGATAAACTCTTTGGTATTAAAGATAATCATGGCATCACATTTGGCGGCGCCTGGACGGGCGATGCCAATCAATTATTTTCTGGCGGCTTACCGAATCCCGAGCGAACAACGTTGAATAGTCTGCTGCAATTGGACTTGACGGTTGATACGGAAAAATTAACGCATAAATGGAAAGGCGGCTTATTTGGTGCGGAATTTCTTCAAATCAATCTGCAAAATACCAATTTTCAAGCGGGGACGGTTCAAGGTTATAACAGTTTACTTGGGCCACCACCGTTAAACCGTTCTGAGCTCTATCAGCTTTGGTATCGGCAAACTTTATTTAATGACAAATTTATTATACGGATTGGTAAAACAGTACCGACGTATGATTTTGGCAATGTTGTTAAACCTGTCGCGCTCAGTCGCGGTAGTCCAACTATTCCTGCGGTATCAGGATTAATTTTCACGCCACTTTATATTAGTCCCTCTGTGCTAGGTGTCATGCCAGGTTATTACAATTCAGCTTATGGCATTACCATGAGTTTTGCGCCAGTGAAAGAATGGTATCTTTCTTATGGCATCTATGACGGAAATTTAGCGAGCGGTGAGCAGACGGGTTTACATGATTTGCCTACATTCAATGGCGCTAATTTTCAAATTGCAGAGACCGGTGTTACCTGGTTGCTTGGCGAAGCACAAAAGCCGGGTACCTTTGGCATAGGGGCTTGGCATCAACATGGAGAAATTAAAGCGCCTCCCGGGATTTCTGAAAATAATACGAGTGGCTATTACTTTTTTGGTAGTCAGCGCTTGTGGTACAAAAATCCTGGCGCGGATAACAGTGGTGTTTCTGGTTACTATACATTCGGATACAACAGATCTAACGCAATGTTAATGAATCGCTCGATTGGCGCTGGTTTAACTGCTTTTGGACTTGTGTCAAAAAGACCAGACGATTCATTTGGTGCGGGAGCTTCTTATGCATGGATCAATACCAATAATTTTCATCAGCCGGATGAATTATTATTACAAGCTTATTATCAAGCAGAAATTATCAACGGTATTTATTTAGAGCCTGCTATTTCTTATATTCCGACTCCCGCAGCCAATAACACAAGCAACAATGCATGGGCGGGTACAGTGCGTGCGATTGTCCTATTTTAAGAGGTTACTATATGAATTGGGATAGCTTGCGAAAAAATATCAAGGGTAAAGTCACTACATCTCGTGATCATGATTTTGAGTCAGTGAAAGCAGCGATGGTTTGGAATGCGATCAAGCCTGACCGATCGCCGGATGTTATTGTGACGGTGAAAGACGATGATGATGTGGTCACCGCAATCAATTTTGCGCGAGAAAATGGATTGAAAGTGGTTGTGCATGGTGGTGGGCATACCTGGTGCGGACTTGCTGTGCGCAATGGCGGCATGACGATTGATCTATCGAATTTGACGGAATCTATCATTGATAAAGCAAATCGCACGGCGGTGATTCAACCTGTGATAAGCAATCGCGAATTAGCGCGTCGACTTGGCGAACAGGATTTAGCATTTCCAATTGGACATTGTCCAACAGTCAAGGCAAGTGGTTATCTTCTGAATGGCGGCATGTCATGGAATTTAAGCGAGTGGGGACCTGCTTGTCTCAGCGTGGCAGCGGTAGAATGCGTGACGGCCGATGGGAAAAAAATCATAGCGAATTCGCATTCACATTCTGATTTGTATTGGGCGGCGCGCGGTGCGGGACCTGGCATGTTTGCGGTTGCCACGCGGTTTCATCTGACGTGTCATCCATTACCAAAAGCGATAATGAGCAGCACTTATTTTTATTCACTGGATTATTTACGTGAAGTAGTCGATGAAGTGACGACGCTCGGTTGGACGATGCCGAGTATTGTTGAGTTATCGATATTTTTAATCAAGGCTCCGCCTGAGTTAGCGCTGCAATGTCAAAATCATAATGGCAAATTATGCATGGTGACTGCGGTTGCATTTGCTTATACGAAAGAAGAGGGCGAAGCTGCGCTTGCCATTTTAGAGCGTGGCACGCTCGTTCAAAAATGTTTTACAAAAAGTTTGAATGAAGCGAGCAGCTTTGAAAAATTATCGGATGTTGCAGGCGCTGCATGGCCAGAGCATCATCGTAATTTATGCGAAAATCAATGTTCTAAAGCGAAGCCTAGCGATATTTTAATGGCATTACGCGATAAAATTATTGATGCACCTTCAGCAAAATCCGTCATTGTATTTTGCCAAAGTACGGGCCAGCATAATTTATTAGAGCCGCATGAAAATATTGCCTTATCAATGGATGCAACATCGTATGGTGGATCCTGGGCGATCTGGGAAAATCCAGAAGACGATGCTGCGAATATGCAATGGCAAGATGAAACCATCGCTATTATAAATTCTTTCACGAGTACGCATTATATTGGCGAAACCGACATCGTTCAGGATAACGCGCGCGTCCAGGGTTCTTATACGCCTAAAAAATGGCAGAAACTTGAGGAAATCCGGGAAAAGTATGATCCGGAAGGCTTATTTTTTGGTTATTTGGGCGGAATCTAATTGATCAAAAGCTTGCTATTGACTATATATTAGTATAATATTTGCACCAATTTTGGATCCGGTACAACTATTGTGAGTATTATGTCATGCAGTTAAAAAAAATCATTACGGTTTCTTTATCCCTTTTCTTATTCTTCTCGCTCTCAGGATGTGGACCAGTATATAACAGCAGTTATAGCTTCAAACAGCCACAAACATTTAGCGGAAAACAATGCTCAAACACCTGCTTGCAAAATCGCACCAGTTGTCAAATGCAATGTAATACCCAAAATGAATTATGCAGAAGTAATGCTCGACAGGCTGCTTTAGCTACCTACGCGCTTTATCTCGCGAATAAAGCTGAACAAGCTAAAGATCCGCATAAAACATTAGATGACTTTGCAGACTATTCAAACTGTAATTCTTCTTGTGGTTGTGAAGAAACATATAATCAATGTTTTAGTAACTGTGGTGGTGTTATTACCGAACAACGTCAATGCGTTGCCTTTTGCGGTAAAGTGCCATCGAGTCAATTAACACAAACCAGAAAAGTTTATCAATAATAATAAGGAAAGTAATCGTATGAAGAAGTGTTATGGAATACAACGGTGTTGTTTAGATAACCAATTATTTTTCATCTAACTGCCATATGCCATTCCACTCATTCGCGGGTGGCTGTAATTTGAAATTTTCGCAGCGCTTGATAAATACTCGTGCTGCAGTATCTTCTGGATAAATTCCCAAGCATTCTTCAAAATAGCGAATAGCTTCATCCCAGTGCTTGTTTTTATAAGCGCTGTATCCTTTTGTGTATGAAAGCGTGAAGGCTTCAAAATCATAAGTGACTTCAGCGCGTGTTTCAGCAATCAATTCATAAATATAATTTGAATCGTGTTTACCTTTTATGGTGACACAGTCCAGCATGCGTAAAATAAAGTGATCTTTGATGTTTTGATAAATGGAATCGCTCACAATAATTTGCGTGCCATAAATTTTATTAATGCTTTCCAGACGGCTGGCAATGTTGGGAGTATCACCAACCGCGGTATAATTGATGCGTTCAGAAGAGCCAAGATTACCCACAATGGCATCACCTAAATGGATGCCAATCCGGGTATATAAAACAGGTTTTCCTTTCGCTTTCCATTGTTTATTGAGCAGGGTAGAACAAGCAATGCAGCGCAAAGCGGCTTTTGCTGCGTAGAAAGCGGGTTGATCAATTGGCTGCGGTGCACCCCAGAATGCCATGATTGCATCACCAATGTATTTATCAATCGTGCCATTGTTCAGCACAATGATTTGCGATAAGGCATCAAAATATTCGCAGATGTGAGGTGTAAGTTCATCAGGATCAATTTCTTCTGCAATAGTAGTGAAATCTTTAATATCCGAAAATAAAATAGCGAGCGGTTTTTTGACGCCACCAACACGCGCATCATCGCCTGTTTCAATTAATTGTCGTACCAAAGTTGCTGGAATGTAACGCTGAAAAATACGTAAACCTTTTTTCATCGAATACAATGCATCAGAAATGTAGCTGATTTCTTTAAGCCGAGAGACAATTTTTTCATTACCTGCCAAGTCAAAGTTTTTAATTTTTTCTATTTCTTTCGTAATTTTTTTCAAAGGTCGTACCACGCGTGCTGTCAGCATCGATACAGCAGTGATGCCAAAAATTAAAATAGCTAAATTGATAATGAGCGTGATGATATGGGTTTTACTCAGATCACTGATAAAGTCATTAACAGGCGCAACAATGCCAATGATCCATTGTTCATTACCAAAATTGGATAACGGTTGATAGGTCGCTAAATATTTTTCTTCGTTGTATTGAAACTCAAATCTGCGATTCTGTGTTGTATGGTATATATCAAATGATTTAATTACCCATGGCGCTGTTTTGAGATCTTTAATATTTAGCAGCGTAGGTCGATTCAAGAGATCTAATTTTGGAAAAGCGATGAGTTTACCTTTTTCTGAAATTATAAAAACGACGCTATGTGCACTGACTTTGATTCTTTCAACTAAGTGCTGCAAATTATCCAGACGAATTTGTAAATTAACAACACCTAACAGACTGCCATCATTTTTAAACACGGGCGTAGAAACGCCAGTTCCTTGATGTCCCGTAAGTTGATAGAAATAAATTCCCAGCCAAACCGGTTTTTTTGCGGTTTCAGCTGCAATATACCATGGACGCTTGCGTGGATCGTAGCTGAAGTCAGCAGTGGATTTACTTTGGATAATTTTCCCATTCGCATCTTGCAGGATGGATGTATGGTAAGGCGGTTTTTTAGAGCGCTCAATAATCTCCGATTGAATTTTGCCATCTTGTTTTTTTTCAGCCATGACAAAATCACCTAACACATCACCCCAGGCAATCGCCTGGATACCAGAAAATAAGCCGATTTCATTTTTCATAAAATTGACTGTATAAGAAACTAATTCAGTATCATTTCTAAAATCAACGACGCTTAATTTAATTAATTGCGCGACGGATCGACTTTTCATTTCTGCATTTTGTATGCGATTTTGAATTTGATTAAATGCATTGGTAGAAGCTTGTTGCATTAAGACAAAAGAGAGACGTTCCATGCTTTGGACAAATCGGATATGCGAGATGGTAATCAGCACCAGCATGGATAAAACAAATAACGTAACAAAGATAGTGAGTATGCTGAAACGCAGTGTAACCATCACTTTTCTGGACCATTGAATCAGAAAATCGAACATATCAGATCCTTGGTGGGTTATCTATTAGAATAACAGAATTAGGGGTTTTTTGGTAAGTTATTGAAATTATTGTTGTCATTGCGAGGAGGTATTGTTGCGTGCTAACTGATTTTTTCGTGCCCGAGCCCGTGTGCGTGCCCGTGCCCGTTTTTTCTTCGC
>CAZAXX010000064.1:0-12908 GCA_964489265.1 uncultured Coxiellaceae bacterium | reverse complement strand
GACTGCGGACTCTGACTCCGTTAACCTAGGTTCGAATCCTAGTCCCCCAGCCACCGACTAGATTATCTATTATATTTTTTTCATTCTTGCTATTTCAGAGAGTGATATTCTTTCTTGAGAGGTATTCGGAATGGCGGTTATTGCCAATAAAAGATCGATAATGACACTTTATTCAGGCGCTTTGGATATTTTCAGCCACCGCGTTCGCATTGTGTTAGCAGAAAAAGGAGTTTCAGTTGATGTTATCAATACCGATTCTAATGATAAATTAGAAGACCTGCTTGAACTGAATCCTTATGGATCGACTCCTACTTTAGTTGACCGTGAGTTGGTGTTATATGATGCCAATATCATCATGGAATATTTAGATGAACGTTTTCCTCACCCACCACTTATGCCTGTTTATCCTGTTGCACGTGCAAAAACACGTTTGATGATTTATCGCATTGATCGTGAATGGGGTGAATTAGTTCGAAAAATTGAAATGGGTAAACCCGCTGACGTACAAGTCGCTGCCAAGGAATTACGTAATTATCTTGTCAAATTGGCTCCTGTTTTCAATAGCTCCGCTTTCTTTCTAAATGAAGAATTTTCTTTAGTTGATTGCTGCATTGCTCCTATTTTATGGCGCTTACCTGCATGGGGCATTACATTGCCGCCTGAAGCAAAAGCGATACACAAATATGCGGAACGAATGTTTGCTCGTGATTCTTTTCAAGCAAGTCTGACTGAAGCAGAACAAGATTTAAGGAAGGCAGTTAAGACGGAAACAGCATAAAGCTAAAAATGGAGATTAATAATAAATATGTTATCGAATAAACCTTATTTGATTCGTGCATTTTATGATTGGATCGTTGATAGTGCGTGTACACCTTATATTATGGTTAATGCTGCCTATCCACGCTGCAAAGTTCCCCAAGAATTTGTAGAAAACAATGAAATCACGTTGAATGTTTCTCCTGAAGCGATACGCGATTTGAGAATTACTAAAGACACAGTTGAATTTAGGGCGTCGTTTTCCGGTATCGTGCATATTATCTCGGCTCCAATCAAATCTGTCTTAGCTATCTACGCACATGAAAATCAGCAAGGTATGTTTTTTGATTATGAAGAAGAAGAGGGTGGTGATGAATGGCCTACTACTTCTGTCCAAGAACCTACTGAAGAAGCACCAAGAGAGAAAAAACAACGACCCGCACACTTGCGGTTGGTTGAGTAACATGTCATTGCGAACCCACGTTTTTTGTGGGTGAGGCAATCCAGATACTAAAAGCTGGATTGCCGCGCCCAGCAAGAAGCGCTGGACTCGCAATGACGTACGTATAAAGTGCTCTGACACAATAGATCATCCGCATCAAGCTTCTTACGCATCTCGAACTCCCAATAGGAACAAAATGTTTTTGCAACGACGTATCATCAACACCCAGTCAGAAATGACTCGACGAATTACACAAGACGAAGCAAATAAAATTAATAAACTATTAGAAGAATCGCCTGATATTGAAGAAAAAATAAGTTCTCTGATTTCAGCAAATACACAACCAAAAAAAGAATTATGGGAAAAAGAAGCGATTTTAAATGATCCTCTATTGCAATTGTATGCATTACTTGCGTTCAGTAATAATTTGTTAGATAGGATATCTTATACAACAATCGCACTTTTCTGGTCGGCAATTCAATGTCATAAACGAGAAGCTATTGAAACCCATTTTCTTTTTGATGAGACAGAGAGCAAGGAAAGTCAACGTATCCTGAAGCAAGCTGTGCAATACGCTTCTTCTTACTCACAATTATCGATTGACTCGTTTAACTTCTCTGATGAAGAATTCGAAATTTTTCTTTGTCTATTAAAGAAATTACCTGTTTCAGAACAACGATTTTTTTTAGTCCCAATTGTATCTGATACAATTTGGAGTGAAATAGAAAAAGTTCCGTTTCATATATTCGGATATGTCAATAATAACAATAAAGCAATGCTACCATCGCTTGGAATTATGCAAACTTATCTGAATATGCGCTGCAAATATCCTGTCGTAATGAATTCAGTCATGGCGCTTTCATCTCTTGAGGATATTCGTTTAAATGGACTTCAAAATAAACGCGATGCTGGATTGCATGGAGTAGGGATTACCATGCCAAAGCGTGCTGATAATTTTTTTGCGCCATGGTATTTATTTTTTAAGCACGATTTTTATCATGCAGTGATTGTTTCTTGCATACCACCTGAGCATAGAAGACTTTTTATCTATCTTAGCGATGAAATAAAAGCTTATCTAGCTACTTCAACAGTTAAATTTCATGTAGCCGAATTTTTAAGTATTTATGCCGCGAACCTGATTGATATGGAGCATGTTATTTATTGCATGAATTATTTTTCCGTCGAAAATTCATTCTGGGCATCATTAGCTTTTGATTTTTTAAAAACTGAGAGGTCATTTTGTAAAGATTTTTTACCAAATAATATTCCTTATCCCGAGGAATATGAGCAAGCATTTTTTTATATGTTTGAAAGAATCGATAGGCAATATCCTAGTTTTAATGCACAACCACATTCTTCTTTTGTAGAGATTACAGATAAATATAATCACCTTAGTTCTGAATGGCGTCCAATGATTTATTTGAGCGGTATTACGAAATTAAATCTTCTGTGGAAACGTTGGTACCAACTCAATGAAAAAAAATTGCATTTAAATGAGCGTGTTTATCCTGCTGCAGAAGATATTTTTCAGGTTCTCAAAGAACTTCGCTCTATTCCAATTGAAAATGAAGAAAAAATTATTGAACTCATTAAAATAAAAGTGATTCCTTCTCTTTCATTTCGTAATGTCATTCGTGTTTTTAACTACGCTTGCGATCATGCTATGCGAAAATTACAACAAGCATGCATGATGTATATGACAAAAAACTTTTTTACAATGATGGAAGAAAAAATACTAGATAATTTTATAAAACAGCAACCTGATCGTTTTCAACAATTTATTTCAACTATATTGAATAGCCAATTTTATGATTTTTTTATCAGGAATGCATTAAAAGCACCAGAACCTTTACTTACTCAATATATCGATATTTTATTATTTAATAGAAATATTAATTTTTTATATCCGAATGGTTATACATTATTAGATTACGCTGTTGAACTAGGCCGAGTTGAAGCGGTAAGCATGCTATTGGAAAATGGTGCAAATCCAAATCCGCAAAAATATTCCCAAACTAAACCGACACTTTTTTCTGCGATTTATCATGCCAGTGGCGAAATATTTCTTTTATTGCGAAGAAATGGATTTGATATGCAGACAAGATTTGACGGAAAAAATTGGCAGGAATATTTTATTTTCTTATCAAAGGATCCTGATACTTATGCCGGTGTCATGCGAGACTATGCTGCTTGCTTAGCAAAAGATCCTCAATATGTTTGTCCAGAAATAGAGACTGAAAGATATAGATTGTTTTGTAAAGTTAAAAATGCAGCGAGAAAAAATCGTTTACCTCGTGAAGAGAAACCAATTCTCGACAAAAAACACTTATTAGAAATGTCAGAGGCAGATTTATTAGAGTATACGTATGAAAAAGTGGCATCTGATATTAATTTTTCTTGTAGAAGGGTTAAGTAAGTCTGTCACCTTGAGAGCACTCTCCAGCTGTCATCCTGAGAGCGTTTTTAGCTCGAAGGATCTCCTTATATTTATCGGGAGATCCTTCACTTCGTTCAGGATGACAAAAGCAGGCGTTCAGATGACAAAAGCAGGCGTTCAGATGACAAAAGCTAGGGTTCAGGAAGACACGCAACTTAACTCATCAATAATTTTTTTAATTTCATCCGGTTCCACAGGTTTAATTAAAACACCATCCATGCCCGCTCCAAGACATTTTGCCAGACTTTCACTATCAGAATATCCCGTTAGTCCAATGATGCGCGATCGATGCAGACTGTTTTTTTCATATAAGCGTATTGCAGTTGTCGCTTCAAAGCCGCTTATTTCTGGAATACCAATATCCATTAAAATTAAGTCAAATTGCTGATTCGCAAGTGTAATGGCTTGCTTACCACTTTCTGCAATTGTTAATTCACAGCCTAATTGTTTGATATAACGTTTGTGTACCAATTGAATCACAGGATCGTCTTCAACAAGCAAGATTTTCGCGACCGATTTTTTTTGTAGAATCGAATGGCACGGTCGATTACTCCGTTGCTCAATCCATTGTTCCCAGTTGGTTGTGATGAAGGTTTGTAACTCAAGAGGTGTAACAGGTTTAGATAAAAGGTCAGCAAAACCTAATACTTTCGCTTTTTGAATATCCGCCAGTGTCGCACGTGCTGTTAACATCAATGCCATAGGTTGATGAACAGTATTTTGTTGCTGAAGGATTTTTAAAATAGCAAAAGGATCCTCCGTCGTTAATTGCCCATCGATAATAATAATATGAAATGGCTCATCATTTCCCATGGCAGTTGTAATGATTGCAATCGCTTCTTTGCCGGATGTGAGTGACGTTAAATTTGATCCGAGTTGCTTACGCACAACATGACCGCGCGCAGTATCATCAATAATTAAGACTCGCACAGAGTTTTTATAATCATCCCAAGGCGAGCGCAAAATAGAAATATTTTGTAAAGGTAGTGGAAGTATGCAGCTGAAAGTAGAACCTTTGTTGAGTTCGCTGATAACAGCAAGTTCTCCATTCATGTGTTCAACTAATTTTTTGGTAATTGCCAAACCTAATCCAGTACCTGCTTGACTGGATGTGCGCGTATAAACCGGTAATATCTGCTGAAAATGTTCGAAGATCGCTTCCTGTTTGTCTGCAGGGATGCCAATCCCAGTGTCTTCTACTAAAAAGAGTAATTGCGCTTGCGACTTGGATTGATTAATACATTGTACACACAAACGTACATAACCCTTGTCAGTGAATTTGATTGCATTGCTAATCAAGTTTATCAAAATGCGGCGAATCGCACGCGAATCGGCAAATACTTGATGTGGTGTATCAGGTGTGTATTCCAGTAATAGTTCAATATTCTTAATTTTTGCAGCAGCCGTTAACATTAAAATAATTTCTTCGACTAATTCTTTTAAATTAAGTGGCGCAAGTGCTAACTCAAATTTTTCCGCTTCCAGTTTCGCAAAATCCAGAATGTCGTTAATCAAGGAAAGCAAGTGTTTACTTGATTTAGATAAATGCGAAATGTATTCATTTTTTTCTGTATGTGATAAATGATCATCTTTCAAAAAATTTATCATGCCGAGAATGCCAGTCAATGGTATGCGAAGTTCGTGACTGGCGATCGCGATGAATTCTGATTTTGCTTTATTGGCGACTTCCGCGCGCTCTTTGGCAAGTTGTAATTCTTTCTCGATTATTTTTCGATGAGTGATATCGGTGTAAATGCAAAATAAACCCGTCACATTATTTTTATCATCATACATAGGAACTTTGCTGACAAGCATCGTTCTTTCACTGTCATCACTTTGACGTTGGCTTTCTTCATAATTCAATAAGGGTTTTTTCGTAGCCATGACGCGTTTATCGTCAAGCACGTAAGCAGTGCTTTGTTCGAAAGACCAGGGCATATCAAAATCAGTTTTGCCAATAATATCGTCTGTTGAAGAAAATCCACAAGACTCGGCAAATTTTTTATTACAGCCAAGAAAAACGGAGTCTGCATTTTTCCAAAAAATAAAATGTGGAATATTGTTTGCAATGATATTCAAATAGTTCAAAGCACTGTTTTTTTCATCAGTTGCATTTTTTTGTGAGGTTCTATCAGTCGCAATCAAAATAGCGCCAACTAAAGCGTTTTCTTCATAAAGAGGTGTGATTGACCATTCAAAGGTTTTTTTTCCTACTATATTCACGCTTCGTGTTGTTATATCACGGCGCAGGGAAGGCCAGTTTTCTAATGGGGCAGTGATCTGCTGTTGCTGGCATGTCTCAAAAAAACATTTTCCAAGAACATCAATTTTTTTAATTTGAAATAAAATTTCTGCTTGTAGATTGAATTCTACAATCATTGCGTTGGCATCGAGACAAATCGCAATATTTTCAGAGTTATTTAAAAAAGCTTCCAGGGCAATTTGTTTATAATTTTTGTTAGGTATCACGTGCGGCTTCTCCTGCTCCAAAAATTTTATATTCTGTTTATTCTATTCGCGCCACGAGAAGCAGCGGCTGTATTAGCTTGAGCTTGTTGCATTTCTTTGGGTCGATTACGCATAGGCCACCTTGGCTTTGGTTGATTGTGTTGTTCGCGTTGGGTTGTTTTGATTTTCTTGGTTTCGATTTTCTGTGGGAAAATCCGTGTTGGTATTGCGCTGGGACATTGATTCGTTTTCTTTATTTGAAGTCGAGTGAGATGGAAAAAATGATTGCTTGACCAGGTGGCTGTTACGAGGGGCGGAGTGCGTATTACCCGTGCCCCAAATCACGCTGCTATGCTGCTGTGTTTTTTGCTGTGTTGTGACTTGTTCACTTTTAGAGGCCCATATAAAAGACGTAGGCATGGTTTGTTTCTTGCTAGGTTCTAACTGTTTTTGCGCCAAGATGACCATTGAAGGAGAGTTAACAGATTTTTTGTTTTTATGACTTAGCAGTTGATTCAATACGGCAGGTATTTGAGTAATTATCTTGTAGATAGTTCTTGAATAAGAGGTTGGCATGCTGTGATTTGGAAGATGGGTCGGTTCCAAAATTCGATCTAGATTCATTTTCACGACTTGGCCAAGCAGTTTATTATTTGCTGTCGGAGTTGCATTAGAAAGGATGCCATCGATTTTTTCTGACACGGCTACATGTTCTTCTATAAGCGTTTTTGCTTTATTGCTGCCATCATCAAAGTAAAAAAACTTCATGGAAGGATCTTCAATAAATCCTACGGCTCTTGATTTAATGCCATCATCGGTGCGTGTATGATGCGGACTATTTGGGTCATTCAGGTTTTTGATTGCACCAAACGTTCTCACAATGCCGAAATGAGCGCTAAGGATTATTGCGCCTTTTAATTTGTGAATATAGTGTGTGATTCCGGGTGCAGTTGTTTTGTTTTTTTCATTAAGGCATCCATAAAGAATTTGGTTACCATAGCTGATTTTTTCTTCTTCAGTCGCTTTTCCTGCTAATACACGTTTTGTAAAATTAGAAATAACGAGCCCCATGGAATTTTGTTCAACACCGTTTTCGTCTTTCAAATTAGTGACTTCTTCGTAAGTAATGTAGCCTTTCCCATTGCCTGCGTTAGTAAATGAAGCATGTGCTCCGAAGCAAAAAAACATGGAATTAACGGGGCCTAATTGTTCAAAATCAGCAGGCAGTTGAATTTCAATCATGACTTTTGTGCGGTTGGTTCGAGAGTTTGGTGCCATAGGAAAGCCAGCTGTCTGGCTCAAAAAATCAATATTTTCCCATGTGCTATTACTCAATATTTCAGCCCCTCTTTCTATTATTATTTCTTTTCCGTAAGAGGTTTTGGTTCTCAGTCTAAGTTTATATCTTGAATAGTTTGTTGATTTATCCCCGGGGCTAATGCCAAGTACTTCAGCATTTCGATAAACGCGAATATTCGGGTGATAATTTACGCGGTGAATTAAATCAGCTTTTAATTTCGGCCAATCGAGTGTTTGTTCTGCTGTCACAAAGCCAGTTTGAACAATATCAGTGTTGATCAGATGTTGGAAGTTGTGTTTATCTATCTCTTTGGAAAAATCCTCTGGTTCACCGAGTACTTTATTTTTTTCATCGAGGGCAATCAGTCGGATGTATTCATTTCTGAGTGCTTCATGTAATTCTCTAATTTTCTCAAGAGGAAAAATGCTGTCTTTCATTACAAAATAAACAACATGACGGTAAGGATGACTTTGATCGAGATCATGTCCCACTACATATTCGGGGTATTGTTTTAAAACATTGATGCTGCACTGGAGATATTTGATGGCTGTGGCTAGATCGAAATAATGAACTCCAATACCAATCCGACATGGCGTATTATCGCTCGATCCCGACAGTATTTCGCTATATTGTTCGTAGATTTCTACTTCAAATCCGGCATCTGCTAATTTAAGCGCTAAACTAACGCCTGCAATGCCCCCTCCCAGTATTGTAATCTTTGGTTTTGCCATACCACCACTCATTATAATTATATGCGAACATTCTACCTCACTCTTTTATTCGATACATGAAATAATTTATGCTTTTGTGATGGTAAGGTAATAAAAAATTTTTACAACGCTTTGCACACCTTCTGTAGAGCGCGCGAGATCGACAGCAATCTCCGCTTGATCGCGCGGAATAATGCCCATCAAATAAACTACGCCATTTTCTGTAATCACTTTGATTTGACTCGGATCGATGTCATTCATCGCAATGAGCTTGGCTTTAATTTTGGTTGTTATCCAGCTATCGCTCACTTGAATTAATGCAGCGGTGGGACTAGAAATAGTGACTAAATCATAAATTTTATCAGTGCTCGCTATTTTTTTGACGATTTGCTCAATTTCCATTTTTTGTGATTCGGTATGTACCTGACCTGAGATAAGCACGACATTATTAAATGTCGAGACAGAAACGCGAGTGTCTTTGAAGCGATTGGTATCTAAATAAATCGCGCGTTCTGCTTTTGCTGTAATGTATTGGTCATTGATGGTCGATTGGATACTGTGGCGACGATAAACTGCTTGTGCACCCGCTGTGACGGCGGTATTTAGACAGCCTTGTAAAATACCCACTGTGAGCCCAGCTAAAATAATCTTTGCAAAAAATTTTATAGTCATCGCGTAGAGAACCTTCCGTTGTCTCGTTTCGCTTACAAAGGGCATGACGTGTCATGCCCAGTATTTTCAAGCTATTTTGTATACTGAAAAATCTTTATTACTTTTTGTACGCCAGAAACTTGTCGAGCAATATCGACCGCCATATCAGCTTGATCTTGTGTCACCATTCCCATTAAGTAAACAGTGCCATTTTCTGTAATGACTTTTATCGTTCCCGATTTTAAATCTTTCGTTGCTAACATTTCTGTTTTGATTTTAGTGGTAATCCAGGAATCGCTCGCTCGCGTTAAGGAGGAGGTCGATCCTTTCACCGTAATGGCATTATAAACTTTTGTCACATCAGGAGTACTACGAGCAATTTCTTCTGCTTTTTGACGTTCTTCAACTGTTGTTGTTTCGCCTGTGAGTAGCACGATTTGGTTAAAGCAGCTTACTTCAATATGATTCTTTTCCTGTAATTTATTTGCGACCATTTTGTCATAGATATTTTTAGTGATGGTTTGATCCAGCATTATTTTTTCCAGTTTACGATGATCGTAAACAGCGACAGCACCAGCAGCACCTGCGGCAGCTCCTGCAACAAAAATACAGCCTTGTAACGATAAGGCTAAGCTAAGTATTATTATCAGATTTCTCATGTAACAATTTCTCCGTGACCAAATAATTGATAATCCACTACATCACATAAGCAGTGAATGATAAGTAAATGAGTTTCTTGAATGCGTGCAGTTTCTGTGGCTGGAACACGGATTTCAATATCGTTCTCACTTAAAAGTTCGGGTATTTTACCACCATCATTACCGGTTAAGGCAATCACATTGACTTGTCGATCATGCGCTGCTTTTATGGCATTGAGTACATTGGCAGAATTTCCGCTGGTTGAAATTGCTAATAACAGATCGCCAGGTTGTCCTAGTGCGCGGATTTGTTTAGCAAAAATATCGTGATAACTGTAATCATTGGCAATGGATGTGATGGTAGAAATGTCAGCGGTTAAAGCGATTGCAGGTAAACTGGGGCGCTCATGTTTAAAACGATTGAGCATTTCACCAGAAAAATGCATGGCATCGCAGGCGGAGCCGCCATTGCCGCAGCTTAGAATTTTATGGCCGTCCAAGAGGCAACGTACGACTAATTCTGATGCTGTTTGAATCGCTGTCTGTAACATATCTGCCGCATTAATTTTAGTTTGGATGCTTTCACTAAAATTATGTTTGATTCGTTCAAGTATAGTATTCATAAAATATCCGCTGTAAATGCATCTTTAATCCACTCGAGATCATTATGATGTATTCCAATAACATCAAAACGGCAATTTACTGTATTTAGCCAGTTGCGCTGTTGTAAAAAATGGATGGAAGTCTCCAGTATTTTTCTCTGTTTGTTTCTGTTGATGCTTTCAATCGCGCTGCCATAATTAGTGTTAGCTCGAGAACGTACTTCAACAAAGACGATATCTTTACCATCCTGCATGATTAAGTCAATCTCGCCGTGTTTGCAGCGATAATTTTTAAGAATTAATTTAAAACCCCGCGCAAGCAAAAATTGGCATGCGCGTTGTTCAGCTCGATCACCCGTTTTTTTATTATGGGCGACCATTATGCATTTGTACCCATGCCAAACGTCGATAAATTTGTTGTTGTGGCGTGAGTGTTAACGCTCCAGTTGCACCATAAATCGGGAAATTAGGCAGTTTGCTGAAGCGAGTCATTTGATTGCTAAGCATGTAAGCATCGCGCCCGACCGCATATAAACGGTTGAAGCGTGAGTCACCCGCAGTGCCTTTGCTATTCGCCATTTGCAATGTCCACGGTGTATCACTGAATGTGACGCCGTTTAAATCAGCATCTCTTTGTGGTTCAGGCGAGCCTGAATAAATAGCTGATGTTGAAAAAATCGGTGTTTTATCCGCGTAGTAATATTTTAATAACGGTACGATTTGTCGCGCGCTTTGTGGTGAGGCAAGCAAAAAGATCGTATCGAAATCCTGGCGACGCTGTTGTTCGCTAGGAATTTTTGAATTACGGTCATTATTCGTGTTTGCATGTAATAAACTCGCAATACTCTGATTTAAATCCATTTGCGGAGTAAAGAAGAAAGTATCGGTGACTGTACCGCCGAGCGCAGTCCAATTTGAAATTACGGTTTTCGAAACACGTTGTCCCCATTCATCTTGCGGAGCAATAACAATTGCACGGCGATGACCGGCTTGCCATGCTTTTTCTGCAAGTTGTTTTGCTTCATCAAGCGGTGACAAACCAAATTCATAAAAATTCGTTGGTAACGAGCCAAACCACACAGTTGTGTAATTCAATGCAATAGTGGGTACCGAGAAACTGCCTTGTTTTGCAAGTGTTTGCACATCTTCTTTTGTTAAGGGTCCGACAACAGCATCGGCACCTTGACTAAGTGCTTGTTGATAAACTGCTGAGATATCTGGATTTTGTGTGGTATCGATAAAAGAAACGGTTTGTTGCGATTTGTTTGGAGAAGCGTAATAAGCACTTAAAAACCCATCCCGTACTGCTTGGCCTGATGCACCGAGCGGACCTTGTAAAGGGAGTAACAACACAATGTGTTGTGGGTGCCTGGTATTTTGTACGTTGCTGAGTGTGCCATTATCTGGAAATAAAGAGTTTGCTGGATGGCTTGGATTTGCTGCACGCCATGCGATTAACTGATTCGTCAACTGCACCGTATCCATGCTGTATTGCTTGCTAATAATTGCGAGCTTCAGCCAGCCACTTGTGCTAGGATCCGTTGCGTGAGCTGCAGCGGTTTGTAATTCAGTTAATGGAACATGTTGAAGCTTGGTCCACACCGTCATCGTATTTCCTTGCCAAAAGGCAGGATCGCTCGGAAAACCTTGCACATTCACAACGCTCGGTTCACCGCCTGGTAGTTGGGAAGCTGAGCCCTGATTCAAGAATTTTTGTGTGGTTTCACAACCGCTTAGCGTAAGAATGCTTAACGCGACAAGCGAACTAATAAGGGTATTTTTGATCATAAAGTGCCTGCAATTAACCGATAAAATTTGCAATAAGATAACATTTTAGCCTATGAATATGAACTATTTAAATCAACTTGGAGTTTTATACGTAGTCGCAACGCCAATTGGTAATTTGCGTGATATGAGTCCGCGTGCCATTGAAGTATTGAAAGCCGTTAATTGCATTGCTGCCGAAGACACTCGGCATAGTGCACCGCTCTTACAGCATTTTTTAATTAACACACCCCTTATTTCTTTACATGAACATAACGAGCGTGAGCGTTCAGCGCGACTTCTAGAACAATTACAACAGGGTGAATCTATTGCGCTTATTAGCGATGCGGGAACACCATTAATCAGCGATCCAGGCTATTTTTTAGTGCATGAAGCGAGAAATCTGGGTGTGAAAATCGTGCCAATCCCAGGCGCTTGTGCGCTCATTGCAGCGCTGAGTGTCTCTGGGTTACCTACGGATCGATTTAGTTTTGAAGGCTTTTTACCAGCGAAATCCAAGCATCGTTTAGCGCAATTAGAATCTTTGCGACATGAAACGCGCACCATGGTTTTTTATGAGGCGCCGCATCGTATTTTAGATTGCTTGCAAGATATGCAAACGATATTTGGGGTAAAACGTCAGGCAGTCATTGCGCGCGAGTTAACAAAAATGTTTGAGACAATTCAGAGTGCGCCTCTTGGGGAATTGTTGCGTTGGGTTGAAGCGGATGCCAATCAACAACGTGGCGAAATCGTGTTAATTCTGCAAGGTGCTGAGGCTAAACTTCCCGAAGAGGAAGATTCCGTTTCCACTGAAAATATTTTAAAAATTTTGCTGGATGAATTGCCCTTGAAACAAGCAGTTGATTTAGCAGCAAAAATATCCGGCAAACGAAAAAATGAGTTGTATCAGCAAGCTCTTAAATTAAAGATCGAATAACTAGCGAAAATACGCTATCCTTGGCGCTAGAGTTAGCCGAGACAGTCGCTGTTTTACACTGTAAAGCAGAGGAAAGTCCGGGCTCCAAGGGCAAGATGCCAGGTAACGCCTGGGAAGCGCGAGCTTACGGAAAGTGCCACAGAAAATAGACTACCGAATAGATATATTTGGAAAAGGTGAAAAGGTGCGGTAAGAGCGCACCGCGCAACTGGTAACAGGA
>CAZAXX010000063.1:0-13075 GCA_964489265.1 uncultured Coxiellaceae bacterium | reverse complement strand
TTCGTCGCTACGCTCCTCGCAATGACGTAAGCAAGACTACCTTGCCCTGAACGCAGTGAAGGACCTCTTAATAGATAGCAGGCAATCGCTAGCAAAAAGCACTCTCAGGATTTGACGGCTCCCCTCAAAATTTTTGAGACTAAAAATATCATTGCTGCGAAAAAATAGCATTTCACGAAAAATACCGTCCCATCAAAAAAATGTCATTCCCGCCCCGCCTTCGCGAGGGTAAACTCTGGCGGGAATGACATTTTCTAGTAGGAATGACATTTTTTCGTGAGATGATATTTTTAGTCTAAAAAATTTTGCGGGGAGCCGTCAGTTACAGAATGACAAAAACCCTAGATGCCAGCTTTCGCTGGCATGACAAGGAAGAATAAAAATGTCATGCCAGCATGCTCTTAGCTGGCATCTAATGACATGGTTGATGACAGCATCTTCAAGCAATTCCCTACAATGTGACTTCACAATGAAAAAATAACGCACAGACAATTACGGCCTGAAAAAAATCATTACAAAACATTCTAACAGCCTTAAGTTTATCTTAAGACCTTCTCGTTACAATCGTTAGGTAGAAAGTGTCAGTGGTTACCACTTAAATTTTCAAGGAGGAAATTATGCTGCCAAGAAAAACATGGGGCGAGTTTTTATGGGACAAGACAGTGGGCCGGTTTGCTTGTACAGCAACGAGACCAACAACCACAGCAACAGAAACAGCCACAGCAGAAACAGCACCAGCAACAACCACAGCAACAGAAATATCCACAGCAGAAACAGCACCAGCAACAATCACAGCAACAGAAGCAACCGTAGCAGAAACAGCACCAGCAACAACCACAGCACCAGAATCAACCGTAGCAGAAACAGCACCAGCAACAGAAACATCCACAGCAGCAGCAACATCACCAACCACAGAGCAAACAGAAGAAAAAACTACAACACCTGTTGCTACAAAATTAGAAGAAGTGCCACAACCTGCTCAGAGTAATTCTTATTCATTAATCCAGCAAAAAATGGAAGCTGCTAAAGTTGAAACTGAAAATAAATTAGAAGTGACAGACAAACCAGTTGAGAAACCTGTTGAAACAGCTTTACCCGTTCCAGCAACTACTGCGCCTACTGTTGAAACAAAGAAAACAGAAGCTTCTGATTCCTTGAAAGCCGACCAGTTTCCACCGTTGGAATTGAAAATTCCTCTGTATAGAGGTCTAGTCCCCTTAGAGCCGCGTGTGCAGTTTAAACAACAACAGCGAAGACAGCCTAAACCGAATTTAAATACAAGACCATTGTATTCAGAAGTTGCGGGAGGCGCATCTTCAAATCGAGGCCAACGATTCCTTTCAGGTCGTCCTGGAAATATTCAACAATTGGAGAGACAACATCAAGACACACAACAACCTCATCATCCTGATTATGTTTGGCATCGCTATTAACCTACATTCCTCTCCTTTCTTGCAGAAAGGGGAGGAATTTCTAAAACAGACTCTTAAGCAACAGAACACTCTAATCTTTCAATACGTGTATTGTCATTCGCACTTTTTACAACTTTACCTTTCACCGTCAATGTTTGATTTGCATCAACATTTACATTACAGGATGCCGGTAACGCTTGAAAATAAGTACGCAAAGTACCAGAGTTCAACAAGAAAATACGATTAACCTGGCCAGGCGTTAAAGGGTAAACTCTCCCTTTTTCAGCAGCAAGCATACTCACACAACCAACACCATCAACACATAAAAAATACGTGTTCTTATTACCAATTCCTGACACTTTGATATTGAGGTTTGCGCCATTGTTGCCAGCAAAAGCCATCGTACTGATAGATAGAAAACAAATTAACATACCAAATAGCTTCTTCATTTCTCACCACCCCGTCGTTTTGTAATAATGCTGTACTGAAATTAATCATACAGGGGCAGTCTTAATGCTTTATTAACCAAAACTTAAGGGGTGATTAAGAGAATGAAATGAGATAAATTATAAATAAATCAAATAGTTAGAAGAAAAAATCAATCATTAACCCGCAATAAAAAAGTGACTGGGCCATCATTACAGAGCGAAACTTGCATGTAAGCCCCAAATTCTCCTTGTGAAACAATAGGATGCTGCGCTCGGGCAATTTTCAAGAAATAATCGAATAATGGCTTACTTTGTTCTGGGTGCATCGCAGTCGAAAATCCTGGTCGATTACCCGTTTTAGTCTCTGCGGCAAGCGTAAATTGTGGAACGAGCAATAAACCACCTTGAATATCTTTCACGCTCAAATTCATTTTTTCCATGTCATCTTCAAAAATACGGTAATTCAAGATACGTTCTAATAAACGATCAGCCTGTTTTTCTGTATCACTTTTTTCAATACCAATGAGCGCTAAAATTCCCATTTTGATTTCGCCGACCGTGCGCTGATTGACTGTGACGTTTGCGTGACTGACGCGTTGAATAAGTGCAAGCATATAAAATCCATTCACGAAATTGATGAAGAATTTTATACCACAGACATTTAATAACGAGGACTATTATTATTATTGCTATTATTGCTATTATTGCTATTATTGCGACCATTGGTGACGGGTGGTGGCACCACAAGGTTAGGATTAGCGGAAGAAGAGGGAGATTCCACATGCTGTGAAAGCAGAGGTTCTACTAAATCGGTATTAATTGATGGCTGTGTAGGACGAAGTTTAGAATCTTTTCTTTGCATGTCAGCATAAGAGCCGCCATTTTTTCTTTTTTCCTTTACAGGTTTTTTAGCACTACTCTTCTCTAGACTCACCATCTCCAAACTCATTTGGCTATCAAATGAATTTTTCTTATCTTGTTTTCTCTGAAGAAGTTCTTTGGTTCCAAGACCGATTGAGCCAACGCCAACTCCAACGCCAATACCTAACGCCGCAGCATATACAATACTAGTTGCAGCGAAACCTGTTGCAATTCCTATTGGCGCGAGCACGCCAGTTCCAAGTAATCCAACACTAACGCCGCCTAAAATAAGACCTAAGCCAATTAGCGCACCCTTCACAATTTTATCTTTATATTTTTGCCAGAAAGTGCCGGGCTTATTAAAATTAGCGACTTCTTTAGATTTCGTATAAATACCACGTGTGTCGACATTGCTAGTTGTCTTTTGTATTTTTTTACTCTCGTCAACACCAAGAACATCTTCAGGTTTTGCTTCCGCTTTTGCTTTTCGTTGCATGCTTTCAAGTTTTGCAATAATGTCCTTATCTAAAATCTTTTCATCTTTAATTCCTGCGCAACCAGGACCATTGTCATGTGCGACAAGTAATTGATGTCCACTTGCATAGAGTTCACAAAAAATTTCAACAAAATGATCACGCTCAGGTCCAACTGCATCGGGAGCGGGGAATGAAGGTGTTTCTCCACGAGCTACTTTCTCAGCGTAGTAAATTAACATGGCATCTGCCATTAATGTTGCTACACCTTTTCGATCTTTAGAACTCTTGCAATTTCCGGTTGAAAGTCCACTCATGAGACGCGTGGTCACGTCATAGAGGGCTGCAAGATATAAATTTTGATTTCGGCCTTTTAGTTCGGTTTTATGCGGGAGTGCAGTTAATTGTGCTAAAGCGCGATTAAGTTTGCTTAATCTCTCATTTTTGTCGGCTGATTTCCCAAGCAACGCCATATTCAGAGAAAAATGTTCAACAAACATCACAAAATTAGCATCAGGTTTCGCAGTACTAATACCACTGCGATCGCCATTCACAGAAACATTGATATTGAAAAATTCAAACGGATTATCTGGATGCTGTTTTAATTTATAAGCTTCAACCGCTTTATCTTTTTCGCTTGCAAGCTTGGTATTGTTTTCGCCGCCTGTCAGTCGCAACGTATCTTGAAAAAAAGCTTTTACACCGCCCTGTGATCTAGGTGTGACTAAGCCACCCAGAAAAACAGGACATTTTAAAGATGCACTAGGATCGATTCCCCATGCTTTAAAATACGCTTCGTTTGCTTCCTTACGTTCGGAATCTAACATTTGAGCTACGTTTTCAGTAGCGCTTGTTTGACGTTCGCTAGAGTCAGACATGTTAAAACTGGTCGGCACACCTTGGCGACGCATAGTGGTGTCTGAGATAACTGTGTAGACAGGTTTTCCGTCTACGCCAGGAGCGACGCTAGTAATTCTGAGTTGATGTCGTGTGGCATTTGCTTCGCCAGGAATGTGACGCAAAACGGCTGGACGACATCGTTGATAGGCAAGCCATTTGAAGTCGTTAGTGAGTTCAGTCGGAACAATTTCTTTTAAAGCGCTCTGAGCCCAAGGCTCCAACTTTTTAAACCATTTGGGCGGATTGCGTTTATGAATACGCAACAATTCTTTTTTTTGCTTCGCGGTAAGCGGCGAGTCCTGCGGTGTCTCGATTTGTTCTATTACTAAATAACGACCGCCTCCGAGATCTCTTCGGTATTTCGTGGAGCGCGAACGGCGATGTCGTTCTTGCCAAACATAAAATGCTTCGCCGAGTGCAATTTGTTTTGGTTTAAAGCCAGACGCTTTGGGAAGTTCTTCATTGTAGAATTTATATAATTCGGAACTGAAGGTAACTTTTTGCCCTTGGGTCGCTTCTTTGAAACGATCAAGTTGCTCATTCTTTTGCTTCGCTAAAGCTTGGACGCTTTCAATTCGCTTTTGTTTTGTTGCATCATCAAGACTAGGGTCATGCTGAATAGCATAAAGAGCACCATTGATAAAACTCATCAGACGAGTTCTATATGCTTCGTACATATCAAATGGAAAACAATCGGGTCTTTCGGTGCCGTAATCCATCAATACGTCAGCACCGATTTCAGGGTAGCGGATTTTTGGACCGCCCTCGCCAATCAATTGTTCATCAGATGGGGTATTCTCATATACGGGCGCACGAAACATATGACACCACTCCCAAGTTTGTAAGTACTAATAGTAAAAGTATAGCCTACTACCTGTTAAACAAACCTTAAGAGTGACTTGAGAATCATCCTGTAGCTTTCGCTAACTACAGGATTGTTCTAGAGAAATTACGCTTTGGAAGATCGCTTACGTTCATGTTCCTTCAAGAATTTCTTTCTGACGCGAATAGTTTCCGGGGTCACCTCAACCAATTCATCATCATCAATAAATTCAAGAGCTTGCTCAAGCGACATTTGAATATACGGTATTAAAATAATATTTTCATCTGATCCAGCAGCACGAATGTTAGTTAACTGTTTTGCCTTGCAAACATTCACGACCAAATCATTGTCGCGTGTATGAATACCCACAATCATGCCTTCATACGTTTCAGTTTGTGGCGGAATAATCATGCGGCCGCGTTCTTGTAAATTCCATAACGCATACGCTAATGCAACACCGGCTTGATTGGCGATTAATACCCCATTTTTACGTTGGGCAAAGTCACCTTTCACCGCAGGTCCATAATGACTGAATACATGATGTAATAAACCAGTGCCAGACGTCATGGTTAAAAATTCATTATGAAAACCAATGAGTGCACGTGCAGGAATAACATAATCTAACCGTACACGACCTTTGTCATCGGAAACCATATTTTTTAATTCACCGCGACGACTGCCGAGAATTTCCATGATGGCACCTTGATGGGTGGTTTCAATATCCACCGTCATGGTTTCATATGGTTCTTGCAATTCACCATCCACCATTTTGGTGATTACTTCAGGACGCGATACGGCTAATTCATATCCTTCGCGACGCATGTTTTCAATCAAAATAGAAAGATGCAATTCACCACGACCGGATACTTTAAATTTATCAGGATCAGCAGTGTCTTCTACACGTAATGCAACGTTATGCAATAATTCTTGTTCTAAACGCTCGCGAATTTTACGGCTGGTAACGTATTTTCCTTCGCGGCCAGCAAATGGCGATGTGTTGACTTGGAACGTCATGCTGACGGTTGGTTCATCTACATTGAGTGGTGGCAATGCTTCAACAGCAGTTGGGTCACACAAGGTGTCAGAAATTTTTAATGCATCAATACCAGTGATTGCGACAATGTCACCCGCATTTGCAAGAGCAACTTCACTGCGCTCCAAACCGAGATATTCCAGTACTTGCAAAATACGACCCTGACGTGTTTTACCTTCGCGATCAATGACAGTGACAGGCATATTTGTTTTGACTTGACCACGCTTGATTCGACCAATACCAATCATGCCCACATAACTGGAATAATCCAGTGTACTGATTTGCATTTGAAACGGACCATTTGGATCGACATCTGGCGCTGGAACTGATTTCACAATGGTTTCAAATAATGGATTCATGTCTTGGCTAGATTGCGCTAAATCCAATGTGGCATAACCCAACAATGCAGAAGAATAAACAATCGGGAAATCGAGCTGTTTGTCTGTTGCACCCAGGCGATCAAATAAATCAAATACCTGATCAACAACCCAGTCAGGTCGTGCGCCTGGTCTATCGATTTTATTAATAACAACAATCGGATTTAAACCTTGCGCAAAGGCTTTTTGCGTCACAAAACGCGTTTGTGGCATAGGCCCATCGACAGCATCGACCAGCAAAAGTACGGAATCCACCATCGACAGAATACGTTCCACTTCGCCACCGAAGTCAGCATGTCCTGGGGTATCCACAATGTTAATACGGTAATCGCGCCACTTTAATGCCGTGTTTTTGGCAAGAATCGTAATGCCGCGTTCGCGTTCCAGATCGTTGCTATCCATCACCCGTTCGGTGTTCGTCGTCTTTTTGGAAAGGCTTGACGTTTGTTGTAATAATTTATCGACTAACGTAGTTTTGCCATGATCGACGTGAGCGATGATTGCAATATTTCTTAATTGTTCTGACATGTTGTACCTGGGTTCTCAAAAAAAGTCCTGTATCTTACCTGAATAATGCTTTGGCTGCTACCTTAACCCCGAAAAACGTTTTTGTAGGGGCGGCTTTAAAGTTAGAATAGGTTAATCATCGTGAATATATGGAGTATTCTCATGTCGGCAAATATCAAAAAAATGCTTGAAGAACATCAGGTTAAATTTATCGATTTGCGTTTTTGTGATTTGCGCGGCAAAGAACATCATGTCACTTTGCCTAGCGATAAAGCCGATGATAATTTATTTAAAAACGGCAAAGTATTTGATGGTTCATCAATTGTCGGATGGGCTGCGATCAATGAATCGGATCTTGTGCTTAAACTTGATGAGAGTACAGCGATACTCGATCCATTCTGCGAAGTGCCAACCTTAAATATTCGTTGTGATGTATTTGATCCTGTGACAAATAAACCTTACATCGGTGATCCTCGTGCGGTCGCTAAACGTGCCGAGGCTTATTTGAAAGAATCAGGCATAGCGGATGTTTGTTATTTTGGCCAGGAAGTCGAATTTTTTATTTTTGACGATGTGCGTTGGGATCTGTCCATGAATGGCTGTTTTTATGAAGTCGATGCGCTGGAAGGGGCATGGAATAGCGGCGTTCAAATGGAAGAAGGCAACATGGGACATCGTCCGCGCATCAAAGGCGGTTATTTTCCAGTACCACCTGTCGATTCATCCCATGATTTACGTTCTACAATGTGCGAAACGTTAACGGAGATGGGACTATCACCCGAAGTGCATCATCATGAAGTCGCAACCGCCAACCAAAATGAAATTTCCACACATTACAGTCGATTGTTAGTCAAAGCAGATGAAATGTTAATTTTTAAATATGTGTTGCATAATGTCGCGCATTCTTTCGGTCGGACAATTACTTTTATGCCAAAACCATTAGTGGGTGATAATGGCAGTGGCTTGCATTGTCATCAATCCTTAGCGCTGAAAGATAAAAATTTATTTGCGGGCGATCAATATGCGGGCCTCTCTGAATTAGCGCTTTATTATATCGGTGGCATCATCAAACATGCGCGCGCGCTGAATGCATTTACCAATCCGGGAACGAATAGTTATAAACGGTTAGTGCCTGGTTTCGAAGCGCCTGTCACGATGGTATATTCCGAAAGTAATCGTTCTGCAGGTATTCGTATTCCTTTTGCTTTCAGTGAAAAAGAAAAACGTATTGAAGTGCGTTTTCCAGATGCATTGGCGAATCCGTATCTGGCTTTTTCAGCCATGTTGATGGCGGGTTTGGATGGAATCAAAAATAAAATTCATCCGGGTGCTGCAGTGGATGAAGATCTTTATCATTTGCCGCGCGAAACAGTGGAATCTTTACCGAGTCTTTGTTCTTCGCTGGAACAAGCATTAGATTGCCTGGAAAAAGATTATGAATTTTTATTGGTAGGGAATGTTTTTAACGAAGAATTAATTAAATCGTATATTCAAATCAAACGTGAAGAAGTCACGCGTATTAACATGACGACGCATCCAGTTGAATTTGACATGTATTACAGTACATAGATAGAGAGAACATGAAATCATTTAAAATTGCTACGTGGAATGTCAATTCGCTGCGCGTGCGTTTACCGCATGTTTTGCAGTGGCTTTTGACCGAACAACCGGATGTACTCGCGCTGCAAGAACTTAAAATGCCAACAGAAGATTTTCCTCTGGAAGAAATTCGCAAGATTGGTTACGACGCTATCGTAAACGGACAAAAAACGTATAACGGCGTTGCTATCTTATGCAAGGGGATGGACCGTCATATTCAAACCGATATTGTGACGGATATTCCAGTGCTGCTAGATCATCAGCGTCGTGTGCTGGCGGTCACGATTGATGATATACGCATTTTAAATTTATATGTGCCGAATGGCGAAAGCATTCAATCCGAAAAATACCAATATAAATTGAAGTGGCTGACGCATCTCAATGTCTTTTTGCAAAATGAGTTACAGAAGCACTCCAAGTTCATTATTTTAGGTGATTTTAATATTGCACCCGAAAATATTGATGTACATGATCCTAAAGCCTTAGAGGGCCAGGTTTTATTTAGTGAACCTGAGCGTCGAGAGTTTCAGGCGATGTTACAGCTTGGGTTTGCTGATTGCTTTCGCTTACAAGAGCAGCCAGAGAAAGTATACAGCTGGTGGGATTATCGATTAAATGCCTTTAAACGAAATCTGGGGCTGCGTATCGATCATATTCTCGCGAGTACTGCATTGGCCAAGCAATGCAGGCAATGTAGCATTGATAAACTGCCTAGAGGCTGGGAACGGCCTTCAGATCATGCGCCAGTGATCGCCCAGTTTGAGTTGTAGGGGCGAATTGTCATCCCAGTCCCAGAAGCTGTCATCCCCGCGAAGGCGGGGATCCATGCCGAATAGATTCCCGCCTTCGCGGGAATGACAATATACGCGGGAATGACAAGGTTACGTTTGACTTGATTCGTCTCGCAGTCTCGGCTATTATGGCCAGCTTAATTTTGCTCAGGATTGTTAGTTTAAGAGGTTTTTATGAAGCAGGATATCCATCCACAATATAATGAAATTAAAGTAGCTTGTAGTTGCGGCAATAAATTTACTACACGTTCAACGTTAGGTAGAGATTTACTTTTAGAAGTTTGCTCCAAATGCCATCCTTTTTACACCGGTAAGCAAAAGATCGTTGATACCGCCGGTCGTGTGGATCGCTTCCAACAAAAATATGGCCGTAAAACCGCCAAAGGCTCCGCTAAGCCAGCCGATCAAGCAGATCAGCAAGATAAATAATCTGGCTTTCTTTCATACCCCGCAGCCATTGCGGGGTGTCAATTGAGGACTATCCTCACATTTAATTTAACATCTAATATTGGACGTTAGTGTCATGATCTTTACTAAAAATAACGAAAAGGGCTATACCCATGACTATTGATTTACGTAAAGCAGCACTCGATTACCACTCAAATCCCACCCCAGGCAAAATCAGCGTTAACTCCACGAAACCTACCGAAACCCAAAACGATTTATCTCTTTGTTATACGCCAGGCGTTGCTGAGCCCGTTAAGGAAATTGCAGCGGACAGCAAAGCGGCTTATCGCTATACCAGCAAAGGAAACCTGGTTGCAGTCATCACGAATGGCACTGCGGTGCTCGGATTAGGAAATGTAGGCGCCCTCGCGAGTAAGCCCGTGATGGAAGGTAAAGGCGTCCTATTTAAGCGTTTTGCGGATATTGACGTATTTGATATTGAAGTTGATTGTGACGATCCTAAGGATTTCATTGATACGGTGACTCGGATAGCGCCGACTTTTGGTGCCATCAACCTGGAAGATATCAAGGCGCCAGAATGTTTTGAAATAGAGCGGGTTTTAAAAGAAAGATTATCGATCCCAGTCTTTCATGATGATCAACATGGCACTGCGATCGTGATTGCGGCCGGTTTATTGAATGCACTTGAATTACAGGGTAAAAAACTAAGTGATGTGCAAATCGTCTGTGCTGGCGCTGGTGCGGCAGGTATTGCAGCCATGCAATTACTCATCAAATTGGGTGCAAATCGAGACCATATTTTGATGGTGGATCGTGCGGGTGTGATTCATGCCGACAGAAAAGATTTAAATAGCTATAAAAAAGAGTTTGCAAATAAAACAAATAAATACACGTTGGCCGAGGCTTTAACGGATGCAGATGTGTTTATTGGAGTGTCTGGACCGGATTTAATGACTCCTGATATGCTACAGGCTATGGCGTCCAAACCTATCGTTTTTGCACTCTCGAATCCGACGCCAGAAATAATGCCCGAACTCGCATACCAAGTTCGTAGCGATGTCATTATGGCAACAGGACGTAGTGATTATCCGAATCAGGTTAATAACGCGCTTTGTTTTCCATACATTTTCCGCGGGGCACTCAATGTCCATGCGACATGTATTAACGAAGCAATGCAACTGGCTGCTGTGCATGCACTGAAAGATTTAGCACGTGAACCAGTGCCTGAAAGTGTCTTGGCGGCTTATTCGCACAAAGGCCCAATGGTATTTGGACCTGATTATCTTCTTCCCAAATTGATTGATCCACGATTAAAAGAAAAAGTATCTGCAGCGGTCGCATTAGCTGCTATTAATTCAGGTGTTTCTCTCGTTCCAAATCATACAGCATGATGCGAGAGACTGGGCAATTCTTATAAGAAGGAGGTCGGGGTGACCAGTAAGTTTTATTCAAAAACCGGTGTATTTCCTTGGTTTATTTGTGGGTTAGGCGCGCTATTTTATAGTTACGAATATTTGTTGCGGATGTCGCCTAGTGTGATGGCCGAAAATTTAATGCGTTTTTATCATTTAACGGGTGCACAATTTGGCTGTCTATCCGGATCTTATTATTACTATTCTTATGTTGCGATGCAGATTCTCGTCGGTTTATTGATGGATCGTTTCGGGCCAAGACGTTTGCTGACCTTTGCATGTCTTTTGTGCGCGAGCGGCGCGTATCTTTTTGCATGTAGCGATTATATTGTGATTGCAATGATCGGTCGTTTTTTAATTGGCTTGGGCTCTGCGTTTGCTTTTGTGGGTGCAGCAAAGCTTGCCACGATTTGGTTGCCGCCACGTTATTTCGCGTTAATCTCCGGTATTATTCTTTGTTTAGGCATGTTAGGTGCTGCATTTGGCGATATCGTCTTACGTGCATTTGTTGATTCCTCAGGTTGGCAAACGGCAATTATGTGTGCCTCTATTGCAGGCGTTCTTTTGGCTTTTATTATCTGGTCAGTTGTGCGTGATGTGAATCCGAATCAACAGACGCATCATCATGTATCAGATTTTCGAAGCTTGCTATTAGGATTGCGGTTTGCGCTTTGCAATACTCAAATTTGGTTATGCGGAATTGTAGGTTGTTTACTTTATTTGTTTCTGTCGGCGTATGCAGAATTGTGGGGACCTGCTTATTTAGCACAAGCACATGGCATTGCAAGAGCCGATGCAGCGAATGCGAATTCGATGGTATTTTTAGGATGCGCAGTAGGCGCACCGATGTGGGGATTATTTTCAGATTTTATTGCATTACGCCGCTTACCGATTATCTTAGGCGCATCCTTTGCAATTATTGTTTTTTGCATCTTGCTTTATGTGCCTAATTTATCGTTGCCCGCGATTTATGTTTTATTATTTTTATTCGGATTCTCATCCAGTGTGCAAGTTCTCGTGTTTGCAATAGCGCGTGAAGTCACGTCGATTAAAATTTCAGGCACGGCAATTGGCATGGTCAATATGTTGGTGATGGTTGGTGGAATTATTTTTCCGCCCGCAATTGGGAAAATTCTCGATTTGAATTGGACGGATGCGATGGTCGATGGCGCGCGTATTTACTCTGAGCATGCTTACATTTCTGCATTGAGCTTACTGCCAATTGGTATCTTTTTCGGTATCTTACTCACGCTCTGCATTCGAGAAACGCGTTGCGAAATTCATATAGAAGATTCTGCATTTGGGAAGTAATTTTTTTTAGGAGATAATTAATGCAAAAAAAAATCTTGAGTGTGGCTGTCGTATTATTTGCTTTTGTTACGACAGCGCAAGCACAAACGAGTTTCGGTATTTGTAATTATGCAAATCAAACAGTGGATTCAGTCAATTGTGCTGGCGCTGCTTCCTTGCAAGAGTCCAATGTGACAGGTGATATGCATATTGCCGGTCCAGTAAAATCATTTAAATCAAATATAGGCGCCATGGATATTGCAGGCGTTGCAGAAATGCATAACTCCGTCGTCAAAGGCAAAGCTGCGGTTGCTGGTATGTTGAATGCAGATCAATCTACCTTTAAAGACATTCGCGTTGCGGGTGCTGCTACTTTTAACAAATCAACCATCAAAGGCGATGCAGAAATTGCCGGCAGTTTATCCGCGGTCAATACCCGTTTCGAAAAAAATGTTTCTGTGTTTTCTCAAAAAATGCAATTAAAGTCATCTGAAGTGAAAGGTGATGTATTGGTGAAGTCAAAACATGAAAAACCAGAGGTTGTACTAACGTGTGGTTCTCATGTGGGTGGTTCAATTACATTTAGTGATGTTGCAGGTGTTGTGAAAATTGCGAATGGTTCCAATGTGATTGGAAAAATAAATAATGGAACGACGGAAGTTGTGAAGAAAAGTTGTGATTGATACCCTGTCATCCCAGCGACTTTTGTCATCCTGAACGAAGTGAAGGATCTCCATATATAAGGAGATCCTTCACTTCGT
>CAZAXX010000062.1:0-13632 GCA_964489265.1 uncultured Coxiellaceae bacterium | reverse complement strand
AAACACGCTGGCATGACAGAATTAGGCTGACTTAGATGGCTAAAGAAAAAGTTTAGTTTTTTCTGCGAAGAAAAAACGGGCCCGGGCACGCACACGGGCTCGGGCACGAAAAAATCAGTGAGCCACGCAACAATGCTGGCTCACAATGACGCCGTAAAATAAAAAGACCCTAATAAGTTGCAACCCGAACTACTTCCAGCATAGGTTTTCTGAGCTCTTCCTGTAATATACCCATTTGCTGTTTTCTTCTTCTCGAAAAAAGACGTGCACAACAATTCTGCTTATTTGTTTCCGGATCCACTAATGGAGGCATAGTATTATCAGGTTGGGCTTCAGTTTGGATAGGTACGCTTACCGCTTGATTAGATGTCTCAGTCGATGCGGGTGTGCTTTCACAGCTGCTACCCCATTTGCAATAGATACCCGCTGCTAATAACGCACCTGCAACAGCAGGAATTGCAATATACGGAGCCGCTTCTTTTTTGGCAGCAGCCACAGTAGGACGAGCATCTACATAAGCTGCCTCCACTAACTTCTCCGCAGTTTTAGTGTCTGATTTGCCTGTTGCATCATGGCAAGTAATCACATGGTTTTGCGCTTCTTCGCAACTAGCGTACTCACCTTTTCCCACATTTTCATGTTTGAAACCATCCACATGATTTTTTTGCTGAACAGCCGCATATGATAAGACGCCGGCGCTCCCCAGCGCAGCGCCACCAAACAAACCAAGTGCTGCTGTGGCTAACATTCTATTCCTCGATCTATTCGTCGTCATTTCTCTCTCCAGATAATGTGTGTTTGCACAATACCTTTGTTATTATCAAAAATATAGGGGTTCGATAAAACGGTAATTAACTTGTAATCTTTATCTTTAGCCCATTCCACAGTAGAATAGCCAACCCTTATTGACGAAAGAATTATGTCTGAACTAACTAAACAAATCACACGCCGCCGCACATTCGCCATTATTTCGCATCCCGATGCGGGAAAAACGACGTTAACCGAAAAATTATTATTATTTGGCGGCGCTATTCAGTTGGCCGGTACGGTTAAAGGCCGAAAAGCGTCGCGCCATGCAACGTCTGACTGGATGGAACTGGAAAAACAACGCGGAATTTCCGTCACCACCTCCGTCATGCAGTTTCCATATAAAAATCATATTATGAATTTATTGGATACGCCGGGCCACGCGGATTTTTCTGAAGATACCTATCGAACACTCACGGCCGTCGACTCAGCGCTCATGGTGATTGATGCTGCCAAAGGCGTTGAAGAGCGCACCATTAAATTGCTAGAAGTCTGTCGTTTGCGGCACACGCCGATTATCACGTTTATCAATAAAATGGATAGAGACAGTCGTGATGCGATTGATTTACTCGATGAAATCGAAACTATTTTAAAAATTCGTTGCGCACCGATTACCTGGCCGATTGGCATGGGGCGCGATTTCAAAGGTGTTTATCATCTTTATGAAGATGCAATTTATCTTTACGAACCAGGCAAAAATGACATTCAGCAAACAGGCAAAAAAATTCTTGGCTTAAATAATCCAGAGTTGGATACGTTACTCGGCGATTTCGCGCCGGAACTTCGTCAGAATATTGAATTAGTCAAAGGCGCCAGTCATACGTTTGATCAAGATGAATTTTTGCAGGGAAAATTAACGCCCGTTTTTTTCGGTTCAGCACTGAATAATTTTGGTGTGCGAGAATTACTAGATGCTTTCGCTGAATATGCGCACGCACCACAACCGCGTGAAACTCAAACACGATTAGTTGAACCTGCTGAAGAACCATTTTCTGGTTTCGTTTTTAAAATTCAGGCGAACATGGATCCAGCACATCGCGATCGTATTGCTTTCTTGCGCGTTTGCTCCGGTCGTTATAATCAAGGCATGAAAATGCATCAAGTCAGTTTAGGTCGCGAAGTCAAAATCAGTCAGGCGCTGACTTTTATGGCATCAGATCGTGAACATGTCGATGAAGCATGGCCGGGCGATATTATTGGTTTATATAATCACGGCACGATTCAAATTGGTGATACGTTTACGCAAGGCGAAAATTTAAAATTTGTGGGAATTCCTTATTTTGCGCCAGAATTATTTCGCTTGGTTCGTTTAAAAGATCCATTGAAATTAAAAGCTTTGCAAAAAGGTTTGAAACAATTATGCGAAGAAGGCGCGACCCAGTTGTTTAAACCATTAAACAGTAATAATTTAATTTTAGGCGCAGTCGGCATGTTACAATTTGACGTGGTTGCGTATCGTTTAAAACATGAATATAACGTCGATTGTGTTTATGAAATGGTGTCAGTTGCGACAGCGCGTTGGATCTATTGCAAAGACCCCAAAAAATTAGAAGAATTTAAAAATAAAGCGTTTGATAATTTGGCACTGGATGGCAGTGACAATCTTACCTATCTCGCGCCAACTCGGGTAAACTTAAACCTGATGATGGAACGTTGGCCCGATATTGAATTCAAGACTACGCGAGAACATTAAACATGATAGAAGTCACTTCAATGCAAATCCGCATCAAAGACTTGAATAAACGTCTTGATGAAATTCGGAGGTATCTTTGACATCGATCAAAAACGCGATCGATTGCAAGAAGTTCAGCGTGAATTAGAAGATCCTGCGATTTGGAATAATCCTGAAAAAGCTCAAAACCTGGGCCGTGAGCGTGTCCAGTTGGATGCGGTGGTCAACGGCTCAGATACTCTTGAATTAAATTTAAAAGATGCGGCAGACTTGTTTGATTTAGCAGTTGCTGAGAATGATGCGGATTCAGTTGAATTTATCATTCAAGAATTAGATAAAATCACTAAGAAAATTGAAGGCCTGGAATTTCAGCGCATGTTTTCCGGTGAAATGGATGGCAATTCTGCTTATGTCGATATTCAATCGGGTTCAGGCGGCACCGAGGCGCAAGATTGGGCCAATATGTTGTTGCGCATGTATTTGCGCTGGGGCGAAAGCCATCAGTTTCAAGTTGAATTAATTGAAGTGTCGGCCGGTGAAGTGGCCGGAATAAAAAGTGCGACGATTAAATTTACTGGACCGTATGCATTCGGTTGGTTGCGTACCGAAACCGGCGTGCATCGCTTAGTGAGAAAATCACCGTTTGATGCGAATCATAAACGTCATACGTCATTTGCATCTGTTTTCGTATCACCGGAAATTGATGATAATATCGAAATTGACATTAATCCCGCAGATTTACGCGTGGATACGTATCGTGCCAGTGGCGCGGGTGGACAACACGTTAACCGCACGGATTCTGCAATACGAATCACTCACATTCCAACGAACACCGTCGTGCAATGTCAGTCGGATCGTTCGCAACATAAAAATCGTGCGACCGCGATGAGTCAATTGCGTGCTAAATTATATGAATTAGAAATGCAAAAAAAACGTGCCAAGCAAGATGAGTTGGAAGCGACTAAAATGGATGTCACTTGGGGCAGTCAAATTCGTTCGTATGTGCTCGATATGTCGCGCATTAAAGATTTGCGCACAGGTGTTGAAGTTGCAAATACTCAAGCGGTGTTGGACGGCGATTTAGATAAATTCATCGAAGCTAGCTTATTAAGTGGATTATAAAATTATGACTGAACAAGATAATACAACAATAGTAGATACCAATGAACTTATTGCACAACGACGCGCAAAACTCGCTGAATTACGCAAAACCGGCAGTGCACATCCGAATGCGTTTCATCGCAATGCTCTCGCGTTGAATTTGCATCAAACATACGGTGACAAAACCGAACCTGAATTGGAAGCACCGCCCATTGAGGTGAAAGTCGCTGGTCGTATCATGACGCGCCGCTTAATGGGTAAAGCCAGCTTTGTGCATTTGCAGGATATGTCTGGGAAAATCCAGCTCTATGTGCGCCAGGATGAATTATCACCTGAAATTTATGATGCATTTTTGCAGTGGGACATTGGCGATATTATTGGTGTGATTGGTAAATTATTTAAAACCAAAACGGGCGAATTGTCTGTGCGCGTGAAGCACATTGAATTGTTAACAAAATCATTACGACCGTTGCCGGATAAATATCATGGCTTGACTGATCTGGAATTACGTTATCGGCAACGTTATCTGGATTTAATGATGAATGAAGCGACGCGCGAGACTTTTTTAATTCGCACACGCATCATTGATGGCATTCGAGAATTTTTAAAAGAGCGGGATTTTCTTGAAGTGGAAACGCCCATGATGCAAGTTTTACCAGGGGGTGCGGCAGCGCGTCCTTTTAAAACGCATCATAATGTGTTGGATATGCCGCTTTATTTGCGTATTGCGCCGGAGCTTTATTTGAAGCGTTTGGTGGTGGGTGGTTTTGAGCGCGTGTTTGAAATTAATCGCAATTTTCGTAATGAAGGTTTGTCAACGCGCCATAATCCAGAATTTACCATGCTGGAATTTTATCAAGCGTATGCGGATTACCAGGACTTGATGGATTTGACGGAAGAATTATTGCGGAAATTGGCTACTGATGTATTGCAAACAACCGTTGTGAATTATCAGGAACACACATTCGATTTCAGTCAACCGTTTGTGCGCATGACATTGGTTGATTCGATTCTGCATTTTAATCCTACGCTCAAAAAATCTGATATTGACACACTGGATAGCGCACAACGCACAGCAAAAAAACTGGAAATTCCCGTGAAAGAAAGTGATGGTTTGGGAAAAGTTCAAGTTGAAATTTTTGAAAAAACCGTTGAGACTAAATTGATTCAACCCACATTTATTACTGAATATCCTGCAGAAGTTTCGCCACTTGCGCGACGTAATGATACAAATCCTTTTGTGACAGATCGCTTTGAAATGTTTGTGGGCGGCCGTGAAATTGCGAATGGATTTTCTGAATTGAATGATGCGGATGATCAAGCGGAGCGCTTCCGTAAACAAGCTGCTGATAAAGAGGCGGGTGATGAAGAAGCGATGCCTTATGATGATGATTACATCACCGCACTGGAATATGGTATGCCACCGACAGCGGGTGAGGGTATCGGGATTGATCGGTTAGTGATGTTATTTACGAATTCGCCGTCGATTCGTGATGTTATTTTATTTCCGCATATGCGTCCGACTAGTAAATAATATACGGCTCAACTTCCTATGTACCGCGCTTTATGCGCGGTGCAAAGATTTTTCGTGCCCGTGAGCGTGCCCGGGCCCGTCTTTTCTTCGCGGAAAAAGCTAATCTTTTTCTTCTAAGTCAGCGCAGCGAAGCGTTGGATGCTTAATCGGTTTATCCAAGAAAAGACGGGCGCGGGCACGCTCACGGGCTCGGGCACGAAAAATCAGTGAATTGCGTAACAAATCATGGAATAAGCAATGCAAAAAATCTCAGGCTTCTCACTCATCGAATTACTAACAGTGCTATGCATCATCGCCATCCTATCCACTCTCGGCATTATCTCCCTCCAATCTTTCCAACAAAAATCCCAGGCAGACGTAATAAAATCACAACTGTTGCGCGCCATTCAATTAACCCGCAGCGAAGCGATTCTTCGCAATGAAAAAATTATTTTATGTCACAGCCGCGATCAAGAAACCTGTGCTGGGTCCTGGCAAGATGGTTTTATTGTGAAATCAGCCACACGTGTGTTACATGTTTTCCAGGCTTTTTCTGCAAATGGAATCTTATATTGGCGCGCATTCCCATTAGACCGCGCTGAATTAGAATTTTTGCCAACAGGTGTGCCGCATGCAGAAAATGGTACGTTTTGGTTTTGTACTGCAACAAATCCAGCATGGGCAATGGTGCTGAATAAAGCCGGGCGCGTACGCGTGGTTTATCCAAATCAACAAGGTGTGATTTTAGATCCGAAAGGAATTTTATTGACCTGCTAATGCAGTTTGAACCTGCGCTGCACTCTTGTCCCATGAAAATTCTTTAGCGCGCAATAAACCTTTTTGAATTAAATCACCACGTAAAACAGTATCAACCGTAATTCTTTCAATTCCATGCGTCAGTGAATCAACTTCAAATGGATCAATTAATACAGCCGCATCGCTAGCCACTTCCGGCAATGACGTGACATTGGATGTTAAAACGGGAACGCCAGAAGCCATTCCTTCCAGCACAGGCAATCCAAATCCTTCATAAAGCGATGGAAAAACTACGGCATCCGCACCACGATAATATTCCGCTAATGTTGTTTCACTTAATCCAGAATTAAAAATCACCCGATTTTCCAGGTGATTTTTTTGAATAATGTTCAACAGTTCCGGTGCAGCAGGGCTAGTAAATACCAAGCGAGTTTGAGGATCGATTTTCGCAAGTGCAAACGCTTGCAGCAAACGCGCCACATTTTTGTGAGTCTTGGAATTATTTCCCACATGCAAAAGATAAGGATAGCCAGGTTGATGTTTTGCACCAGTCGCAGTAAATGTTTGACTAATTCCACAACTCACATTCACCACTTTCTCAGCAGGAATAGTTGCCCATTCCAAAATAATTTTTTTTGAAAATTCCGACACCGTTATAATTTTATGCGCTTGATAAATTGCTGGCTTCAGTAACGTATGATAATAAATTTTTTTACTCAACTGCCCATTGCCAGGCGCATACAAATGAATGAGATCATGAATTGTGAAAACAAACGGCATGCCTGCGAAAAGAATAGGATTAAAACCCGGCGTGAAAAAAATGTTATATTTTTTTTTGTAATGAGAAAATTGGCGAGTCTGCCAAAAAAAATTCTGGAGAGATAACGGATGCGGGCCTTCCGTAATTACATCGGCATGCTGAAGACGAGCTAAAATCTCTGTCGAAAATCGCCCAATGCCATGTTGTCCAGACCAGCGCCCATCGGCAATAATAAAATGATTTTGATCCATGGATTACCGCCAACAATCAGTTAATTTCCCGGTCCCGGTGATTTCTCGTTTTCCTTCGGAATTCAAGAGTAATGCTGCGCATGATACATCGCTTTGCGCCTGTTTATCTAGCGGTTTGGCTTCAATTGCAAAACCATCATCATTTGCTCGCGTAATCAATAAATGATATTGGTTGTCCACAATTTTATTGGGAAATCCAAGCGCCGCTAATTCTGCATTTTGATAAGTATTATTAACAAGATGAAATTGTTCCAATGCATTTGCCAATTTAATCAAATTTACTTCTGCTTCCAAACGTCTGGCATGAATGACATGATCGGAATAAATCGGTATACACACCGCAGATAAAATACCAACGATGATGAGTGCAATCATTAATTCAATCAAACTGAAGCCGTGCATAATTTATGACTTTAATTTGATGGCAGTTTCCGCCAGTCGTTTACCTAACGCAAAACACAAACGTTGTTCTTCTTCACTAAACGGTCGCTTGCCATCCGGTCCCGTACAATGCGTTGCGCCATACGGCGTGCCGCCAGTTGACGTCGTGTTTAAATCAGATTCTGTGTACGGAATCCCAAGCATGACAAACCCCAAATGAAACAAGGGCAACATCATACTGATGAGCGTAGTTTCTTGACCGCCATGTAAACTGGAAGTGGAACTGAAAACCGCAGCGGGTTTGTCGACCAATTTTCCGGATAACCATAAGCTACTCGTACCATCGAGAAAATATTTCATCGGCGCTGCCATGTTACCAAAACGCGTTGGACTCCCAAGCGCCAAACCATCACATTCTTTTAGATCATCCAGCGTTGCATAAGGTGCACCTGCATCAGGAATACCAGGTTCGCTGGCTTCTGTATTCGGTGACACAGAAGGAACAGTACGTATGCGTGCTTCAGCGCCGGCTACAGATTCAATCCCACGCGCAATATGCTGTGCCATTTGTTTGACTGAGCCATAACGGCTGTAATAAAGAACTAGAATTGTCGTCATCTATTTTTTCCTAAAATAATTATCCCATTTCGCCACGATTAATTTTAATTATCAAAGCATTTAAAGCACAGTCAGGTAAAATGCGGCGCAAGAATGCGAATAAATGAGCTGAAAAGGTCACATAATAATGTGCTTTCGGACGCTTGCTTTCAAGTGCCAGCAGTAATTTTTCACATACCGCTTCAGGCCCTTTTGTAAATCGTTTTTCACTCGCGGTTAATTTAAAAAAATATCCCTCCATTTTGTCATACAGTGCACGGTGTACACTCGGTTTTTTACTTAAATGTTCTTCATAATGATGCAATGCATTCGTGCGTAATGCGCTGTGAATGGGGCCAGGCGCAATGGCGGAAACAAAAATATTTGTGTCATGCAATTCCTGGCGCAATGTCGTCGTAAACCCTTCCATCGCAAATTTGGATGCATTGTAAGCGCCACGAAACGGCATCGCGATAATGCCTAAAATAGACGTGTTTTGAATGATCCGACCATGTCCTTGTTTGCGCATGATGGGAATGACTAAGTTGGTTAATTCCATGGGACCAAATACATTTGTTTCAAATTGTTGGCGCAGCATATCTCGTGTTAAATCTTCAACTGCACCGGCTTGCACAAAGCCAGCATTATTAAACAAAGCATCGAGTGTGCCACCGGTTTTTTCCAAGATATGTTGTAATGCATGTTTTATCGAATCTGAATCATTCACATCGAGTTGCACGCTTTCCAATCCTTCCGCGGCAAGTTTTGCTACATCACTTTCTTTGCGTGCAGCAGCGAACACGCGATAACCTTTTTTATGTAACGTTTGCGCTGCACATAAACCGATACCTGTTGAGCAGCCTGTAATTAAAATTGATTTTTGCATTGAGTCTCCATTTGAAGTTGGCCGTTTGAATTTGGGGTAGCTTAACACAAGAAAATAATTTCTTGCATTTTGAATTTTGTTGAAATAATATGGCCTCCCTTTCAAAATTATTCGGTGTGTGTCATGAAACTGCTTGGCTGATACAAATAGGCGAAACGTGAGTTAAATCAGCGTTTTTTTATTTAGAATCAATGCTAGGTGCTTTATGAATTTACCAAAATCTACATTTCAATTTATTTTCTATTTTATCCGTCGTCAGTGGCTGGGTTTTGCCGTCATTATTCTGATTTCAGGCGTGTGGGCCATGAATGATGCGCTTTTCCCTTATTTTTTAAAACGTATTATCAATGGCGTGGCGAATTACAAAGGTGAGCCAGCGGGTATTTATGCAGCTGTCGGAGGTCTCCTAATGGTACTGATTGCTTTTTGGGGGATGACAGAATTGTTATTGCGCTTGCAAGGTGTGGTGCAGCTTTATACGTTTCCGCAGTTTCGTGCGAATATTCGGGGGTCGGTATTTGATTATGTAAAATCGCATTCGCATGAGTATTTTTCAAATCATTTTGCGGGGAATATTGCTAAAAAATTAGCGGACTTACCGACCAGTTGCCAAACCATCATGGAAATTATTAGCTTTAATTTTATGACGGCGTTAACGGGTTCTTCGTTTGTGTTGGTGCTGATGTGGATTACGCAACCGATGTTTGCAGCCGTTCTTTTAATTTGGTTGTGTTTGCACTTGGGATTGACCGGATTATTTTTGCGTTATGGCAATTATCTCTGGGAAATTCATTCTGATTCGGTATCGACATTGAGCGGAAAAATTGTGGATGTTTTCACAAATATTTCTAGCGTGCGTTTGTTCGCGCGTGGACGCTATGAAGCCGATTATTTGCGGCGTTATCAGCAGACTGAAATTAAAAATGCGCATAAAGCACTGTGGTTGATTGAGTTTAATCGTGTGTGCTTAGGCTTAAGCGGATTATTCCTGATTTTCTCGATGGTTTTTTTATTGTTGTATAGCTGGGCGCATCAACGGATTTCGCTGGGTGATTTTACCCAGGTTGGTATGCAAATATTTTGGTTGCTAGGTTGGATATGGTTTATCAGTTTTCAAATGTCTGTGTTTGCACGCGAATTGGGAACTGTCAGTGATTCACTGAATTTGATTACTAAAGGGCATGATATCGTGGATGCGGTTGATGCGCGTCGGCTGAACGTGAAGCAAGGCCAAATTCAATTTGAAGATGTTACGTTTGAATATCAAAAAAATAAGCCGGTTTTTCAAAATTTGAATGTGATGATTGCTCCGGGACAAAAAATTGGCTTGGTAGGTTTTTCTGGGTCGGGAAAATCAACCTTTGTGAATTTAATTTTGCGTTTTTATGATTTAACGGCAGGCCGAATTTTAATTGATGGACAAGATATTGCAAATGTCACGCAAGATTCGTTGCATGAACAAATTGCCATGATTCCGCAAGATCCATCGTTGTTTCATCGCACATTAATGGAAAATATTCGGTATGGTCGTTTGAATGCAACTGATGCAGAAGTAATTGCAGCTGCAAAATTAGCGCATTGTCATGAGTTCATCGAAAAATTGGATGAAGGTTATGAATCATTGGTGGGTGAGCGCGGCATTAAATTATCCGGCGGACAACGACAGCGTATTGCGATTGCGCGCGCGATTTTAAAAGATGCGCCGATTTTGATTTTAGACGAAGCGACTTCATCGCTTGATACGGTGACGGAAAAACTAATTCAAGAAAGTTTATCGACCTTGATGCAAAGCCGCACGACAATCGTGATTGCGCATCGTCTCTCGACGTTGGCTGATATGGATAGAATTTTAGTGTTTCATCAAGGCCAGATTATTGAAGATGGCAGTAAAGAAAAATTGCTGGCAGAGCAGGGTCATTTTGCGCGATTATGGACGATGCAAACAAATGGCTTCTTGCCGGACGTGACGCATATCTAATGCATACCTGTAGGGGCGGACCCCGGCCCCGGCCACAAACATGCCGGGGCAAGCCTGGGGGTCCGCCCCTACAATTTATCTAACAAGGAGAATATCAATGGATTCTAGAAGGGGACCGCTTTATCACAAAATACTTGTCAAAGAACAGCGAAAACAGCGCGAAGAACAAGAAAGGCAGGAGGACTCTACTTGCGGTTGCCTGTCTTTTTTATTTAAGCCAAAGAAAAAAGGCATGGATAAAACAGCATTAATTCAAAGACAACAGCAAAGAGCAGCAGACATGGATGCAAACAGGCGTTCAAATCCAGTCCCCATTCCGGGGCGTTTTAAGTAAGGCACTCAGCGACGTTATTGTGTGAGCGGCTGCGTTGCCGCTCTATTATCTATCGCCTTTCTGTTAATTCCTGCTAAAATACCCGTTTTTCTGCTGAAAATACGAGGGGTTCCACTATGCCAATTTATGAATACCAATGCACAGGGTGCGGGCATCAGTTGGAGGCGTTTCAGAAGATGTCAGATGCGCCATTAAAAAAATGTCCAGAATGCCATAAAGAATTATTACAAAAATTAATTTCTGCTGCGGGATTTCAGCTAAAAGGCACAGGCTGGTATGCGACGGATTTTCGTAATAAAGGTAAGCCCGAAACAAAGAATACGAGTTCGAGCAGCGATGATAAGGGGACTGGTACCCAGAGTAGTGCGGAATCCAGTGGTACGAAATCCGATTCCACATCAACAGGAAAGGACAACTCATAATGGGATATTTACGACGTTATTTTATTTCCGGATTACTCGTTTGGCTGCCGATTTTGGTGACGATTATTGTCATCAAGTTTTTGGTAGATCTCTTAAGCACGATACTGTTATTGTTGCCTAAGCCATATCAGCCAGATGCATTGCTTGGATTTCATGTTCCAGGAATCGGTGTTCTTCTTACTCTGCTCGTGATTTTATTAACAGGTTTGCTCGCCGCCAACTTTTTGGGAAGACGGTTTATGGCGATGGGCAATGCGGTGATTGTGCGTATTCCATTGGTTCGCACTATCTATACGGGTGTACAGCAAGTTGTGCAGACCTTGTTTAAGCCGGGCGGACAATCTTTTCGTAACGTTCTCTTGGTGGAGTATCCGCGTCAGGGTGCATGGACGATTGCGTTTCAGGCGGGTGAAGTGGCGCCTGAGATAGGACAAAAATGTGGCGAAGAGATGATAAGTGTGTATGTGCCAACGACACCGAACCCAACATCCGGTTTTTTATTATTAGTGCCGCGTGCCAGTGTGATTGAGTTGAGTATGAGTGTCGATCAAGCGCTTAAATATGTTATTTCGCTTGGAGTGGTTCAACCGGTGAATCATATAATTGAAAGTCAAAAATAAAATTGAAAGGTTATTATTATGCGTAGTCATTATTGTGGGCAAGTTACAACAGCGTTATTGGATCAAGAAGTCAAATTAGCCGGTTGGGTGCATCGCCGTCGTGATCATGGTGGCGTTATCTTTCTAGATTTGCGTGATCGTGAAGGAATCGTGCAAGTTGTTGTCGCACCAACGAACCAAGACGCTTTTCGCGTAGCAGAATCATTACGTAATGAATATGTGATTCAAGTAAAAGGTCGTGTGCGTCGTCGCCCAGAAGGAACCGTGAATAAAGAATTGGCGACCGGCGAAATTGAAGTGGATGGTTTAGAATTAATTATTTTAAACCGCGCTGATCCAACCCCATTCCCAATTGATGAATACCACGATGTCGGTGAAGAAACACGTTTGAAATATCGTTATCTCGATTTACGTCGTCCAGAAATGTTGTATCGCATGAAAATGCGCGCTGCTATTGTGCGGCACATTCGCAGTTATTTGGATCAACATGGCTTTATGGATATTGAAACACCTTTCTTAACTAAAGCTACCCCAGAAGGTGCGCGCGATTATCTCGTGCCGAGTCGTACGAAGCCAGGTAGTTTTTTTGCATTGCCACAATCACCACAAGTTTTTAAACAATTGCTGATGATGTCTGGTATGGATCGTTATTATCAAATCGTGCGTTGTTTTCGTGACGAAGATTTGCGTGCAGATCGTCAACCTGAATTTACGCAGCTCGATGTGGAAACGTCATTTTTAACAGAAGAAGAAATCCAGCACATCATGGAAGAAATGATGCGCGGATTATTTAATAATTTATTAAATGTTCAATTACCAGATCCATTTCCACGCATGAGTTATGCTGAAGCGATGTCGCGTTATGGTTCAGATAAACCGGATTTACGTATTCCACTGGAATTAATTGACATCAATGATTTAATGCGCAATGTCGAATTTAAAGTATTTTCAGGGCCTGCGAATGATCCACATGGTCGTGTTGTCGCATTGCATGTGCCGGGCGGTGCAGAATTAAGTCGCAAAGATATTGATGATTACACCAAGTATGTCGGCATGTTTGGCGCGAAAGGTCTTGCGTACATCAAATTCAATGCGGATGGTTTGCAATCACCAATTTTGAAATTTATTCCTGAAGACGTTGTCAAAACCATTATCGAACGCACACAAGCGAAAGTGGGCGATATTATTTTCTTTGGCGCAGATAAAACAGAAATCGTGAATGAATCCATGGGCGCATTGCGTGTCAAAGTGGGTCATGATAGACAATTAGTTGAAAAAACCTGGCGTGCTTTATGGGTTGTTGATTTCCCCATGTTTGAAAAAGGCGAGGGACGTTTGTCTGCATGTCATCATCCATTCACAGCACCTAAGATTAATGATCTAAGTGAATTAACCAAAGATCCAACTAAAATCGTCGCGCGTGCATATGATATGGTTATCAACGGCACGGAGATTGGCGGTGGCTCGATTCGTATCAATTCATCAGAAATGCAAATGGCTGTGTTCCGCGCATTGAATATTTCTGAAGAAGACGCGAAACAAAAATTCGGACAT
>CAZAXX010000061.1:0-13753 GCA_964489265.1 uncultured Coxiellaceae bacterium | reverse complement strand
GGCTTGAATGATTGCGAGATTTAATTGTTACTTAGGAAATCAGGATGAATAAATATCGCGCAATCAATTATTATTTTTTACCCGCACCGAGCAAATGGCCATTGATTGGTTCATGCGGATTATTTTTATTGTTGGTGGGTGCCATCAATATTTTGCATCAGCATTGGTACGGCCATTATTTCATGATGGGTGGCGCGCTGTTATTAATTTATATGTTGTTTGGCTGGTTTGGTGTCGTCATTCATGAAAGCATGCATGGTTTACATAATCCACAAATGGATAGAACCTACCGCTGGGGCATGCTGTGGTTCATTGTCTCTGAAATCTTTTTTTTCGGGATTTTTTTCGGAGCGTTGTTTTATGCGCGGGTTTTTGCTGTGCCACAACTGGGTGGTCAGATCGATAGTGCAGCCACCCATCAATTACTCTGGCCACAGTTTACCGCGGCGTGGCCATTATTAAAAAATCCAAATCCCAGTCTTTTCCCAGGTCCCTCAAACATTATTCCCGCTTGGGGAATACCCGCGCTGAATACGTTTTTGTTATTGAGCAGCGCAGTTGCTGTCACCTGGGCACATTGGGGATTACAAAAAAATCGTCGGTTACAGCTGAATTTAGGGGTTATCCTGACGATTTTGTTGGGCGCACTCTTTCTTGGTTGCCAGGCTTATGAATATACTGAAGCTTATACCCATTTTAATTTAACATTGAAAAGCGGTATTTACGGCACGACATTTTTTATGTTGACGGGTTTTCATGCTTTGCATGTGACGCTTGGACTGACGATGTTGATCGTCATTTTGATCCGCTGTCTCAAAGGTCATTTTACGCCCACACACCAATTCGGTTTTGCAGCCGTTTCCTGGTACTGGCATTTTGTCGATGTAGTATGGTTGTTTTTGTTTGTATTTGTTTATTGGTTATAATGCACCACCACAATATAAAATAAGAGAAAAATTATGTCTTGGTTAATTAGTCCGACCCAATTAGATAAGTTCCGTAAAAATCAGAAATCCGTCATCATTTTAGATGCGAGCTGGCATTTGCCAACCGCCGAGCGCAATGCCAAACAGGAATTTCTGGATAAACACATCATTGATGCGCATTTTCTTGATCTCAATGAATTTCATGATCCAACCAACCCTATTCCAAATACATTAATTCCGGATGAAAAAATACTTAGCGAAAAATTAGGGGCGCTTGGTATTCGTGATGATTATAAAGTTATTTTTTATGATAACAGTGATTTGCATTCATCGTGTCGTGCACTCTGGATGTTTCGGTTATTTGGTCACAATCCGCATCAACTATATATTTTGGATGGTGGCTTGGCTGCTTGGGAAAAATATGGCGGCAAAACAGAATCGGGCGATGTCGCGACTACAGCTAAACAATACACTGTCAAATTGCATCCTGAATTTTTATGTTCGCTCGCGCAAATGAAAGAAAATGTAAACAATCCTAGTGCGCAAGTCATCGATCTGCGTCATGCGCTGCGTTTTGCTGGCGGACCCGAAGTTCGTCCTGGTTTGCGCCGCGGCCATATTCCGGGTAGTTTTTGTTTTCCTTATACATCGTTATTTGATAAAGAAAGCGGTCGTTTCTTGCCGCTTGAAAAAATTCGCCGCCATTTATCGGACGCGGGAATTGATGTGTCTTCAAAAGTAATTACCACGTGTGGTTCTGGCATGACAGCGCCTATCATGAATTTTGTGCTGGAATTACTGAGTCATTCAGAACATTCCATGTATGACGGTTCCTGGTCGGAATGGGGGGCTGAGGCGTTGTATGATGGTGAAAAAAATCTTTTAGAGCGGCCGGTGGAAAGTTCGTTGGATAAAGAAGTTTGATGGTTATTGTCATCCTGAGCGCAGCGAAGGATCTCCTTATATATGGAGGTCCTTCACTTCGTTCAGGATGACACACTTCATAAATTCGAACACAAATAAATAGTACGATTTCTTTCGTGATAGCGCTCATCATGTGGACTAACATAATTTTTTTCAATTATTTTGCATAATTCTTTTTTACCTGCTTCAGACAAACAAGACATGAAAGATTCAGATGCATAGAGTTCTTCGATGAATTGGTTCGCGCTTTCAATAAATTGCTGTGCATTTCTATTCGGTTTCATAATTGCAAAAACTTCATAATGCTCTGCAATTTTTTGCAGGAGCTGTTCGCGTTTTGGAAAATTTTCGCGTGATAATTTTGTATTAAAAAATAATCCTTCTATTTGTTGTAACTTTGCAATGGCTTTCATCGCATTTTGATGCTGATTTTCCGGGATTTTAAGTGATGCGCAGATTTCTTCAGATGCTTCGATTTGCTGCGGCGGAATCATGTATGTCTTAACGCCATTGTCATTTTGATCGCGGTAATAAATTTTTTCTCCAGATCGTTGTTTTTCATACGTACGCATGGGCCCGTGACTGAAGAAAGTAAAAAAGCCCAAGTTACCGCTATGTTTAGGTGTGACAGGATGAGCGCCTTGGCTAACCAGTGTAGCTATTTGTTCTTCTTTTAAAATGCCTGTTAATAAACCGACAGCGAAGGTTTTACAGTTTTTTGATTTATGGATTGAAGGCCCCCATGCCGTCATTGAAATCTTTAATCCAAAATGATGCAAACGTGATGGGCGCCCTTCATCCCGCGCATTCGCAAGTTCTATTGAGTAAATTAATTGTGAGTATTGTTCATATTGATACATGCGATATTTGGTTAATTTCTGAAAATTATTTCTAGTCGCAATTTCTTCAATCGCTTCATTTTGAAGTGCGAAAATTTTCTCGCATTTTTGTTGCAGCTCATCATATTTCTCAGCAGATAATGCAAATGTTTTGCCATGCAATCCCTTGCCTAACGCCAAAAAACGAATATCTTCGCGTCGTAGAAAACCATGATTACCCATGATATCCAAATCAAAGCTGACTTTAACTTTTAGACGGCCGATGCAATCATTCGTCCTAGTGCCTGGCACGCCATAAAATCCCCACACTGCGTCAACTTCCATTAAGCCAGTTTTGTAATTTAATTTAGATAGGGTGAGAAACGTATGCCAACCTAATGGATTTCCATCTGCATCGGGATCCATTAAACCATAGGTTACTGTATAAATAGCTTTGCTGGGCGTCACGGCACGTTGCATAACACGACCACTCGCACTGGATTGATTTAAAGGAAGATATAACACAATATTTCGAATTGCAAAAATTTAGTGGAGAATCTCCATAGTATAACTTGGAGATCCTTCACTTTGTTCAGGATGACACAGCTAGACAACAGCCTGTGAAAGGGTACGACCAACTTGGTTGTTAAGTGTAGCTTTCTGCAACGCAACAGCTGCCTGCGTACATAAAGCATCAAGCCTATTTAAAGCTTCACTACGTAATTGAGAAATTCTTCTGTTATTCGGAGCATTACTATACGCATCTCCATTTAGTCGGTACTCAATCCGTAATTTCTTAGAGATATTTTCTAAGCTATCCTTAGTTGTTTGCAACTTCTCAATGAAGTCATCTCGGTGTCTACTAACAACTCCCGGGAAAACATCGGCCGCAGAATCCAATTTTGTTAAAGCGACCATCAGGTTATTGGCGTGTTCCTCATAGCGATAACAATCTTCCCAAATGCTTTGCAGCCTTTCACCATGTTGGATACTAAATTCAATTTGAACACCGTTTTTAGCTTCCCACTCATAGATGGCTGCTGTTCTGTCTTGCTCACTTGTGGGTGGAAGTTTTGCGATGAATAGATATTCTCTTTGCCCTCGCTCAATTTCTTTAACGATTTCCTCGACACTCATGAAATGAGCACAGGAAGGGTTAGATATGATCGTTTCAGGCAAGTTGTTTCTTTTTAGTAGTTCATTCAAAAGCAGTCGATTCGCACGACCGTTCCCATCCTTGAATGGATGTGCGCATTCCAAATCTTTGTATAGTTGCGCGATAGCTGTCATATGATCATTGACGTTAGTCGCAATCTGCATTGCGGCATAGTAATTCCCAAAATACTGCTCCACACGCTTTTCCACATTCTCAGGAGAATCTTGGAGGAAAGTCCGGATTCCACCACCGAAAAAGGCACTCGGGCCATTGCTATACTTAACCACATCTTCTTGACCCACGAATTCTTGTACTTGACCACCAGCTTGCGCTTTAGCCCGCAAAGTAGCAATGTCAATTGCGCCGAAAGCACCGGTTCTAACAGTAATAAAATGGCGATTTCTGAATTCACTCGGTTGTGGCACACCCGGCTTGCTGTTCATGCATCGAGCATGCAGGTTGCAATAGATTAGTGCGTTTATTGGTTCTTCGACTGTGCTTAGATAGGCTTCGCCATTCATGATATTCGTTGAATAATTGGCACGATCAAAATTATCTTCTGTCGCACTTCCGCCCTTGTCATAAGTGCGTGACCCATGGCGTTGATGTTTCGGATCAATGTGCAATCTCCAGCGTGTCGCATCCCATACCTGAAGCGAATGTACGTCCGCTGCGTTCAAGACAGTTCCGCCTGGTGAGGTTGGCGACCTGGGTTCTGCAGGTCCTTCCCACGTCTTAAGCTCGTCTGGGCAGCTTGCAACTGAACTCAGTAATGGTAAATTTTCATTATAAAAAGTATCGCCATCGAAATCCTCTTCGGATTCAAGGCGCTGTTCACAAAGGTCTGTTATTTCTGAAAAATCTTCGGAGTTGATTTTAGCCGGCAGAAGATGCTCGTATCTATCCAAGATAGTACGATTTTCTTCGATAAATTTCTCATCGCCCTGCCAGTCTGTGCCTCTGTTTTTAGTGATGAAGCCCATTTGCCACCTCATTAAAGTTACTGCTCACGTTAGGTATAATGTGAGTTAAATTTAGATGCGGCGGCCTTGCCATGAATAACTGTCCGTGCCGAATAATCGACCTAGCCCTGGCTATTAATGCGGCAATTTTGCGCAATTTTACGCCATTTGGTCGGAAATAGCAACTACCGATGGCCTCGACTCATCTTTTTCCGAGATTTTAAGACATCAGCCTCTTCCAAAAGAATGAACTTAGCCATGCTTTCATATGCATAAACTTGTGGAGAACACATTGATTGTTCAGTATTTTTTAAGTCAAGTTTATCAAGCATCTCGCCTACTTTGTCCTTTATAATTTTGCTTTTTTTAATAGGTAATGGTTGATTTTGATAGCCTAGTGATATGTGAAAATCTGAAGGCATGGAGTCCTTAATTTCCAAAGATGTACATGCGTCTACTAATAACTGCTTATCAGCTTGATCTAATTCGACGGCGAGTAATAAAACGCCTTGTGTATAAATTTCCCTAATTTTGAAGATATATCTAATTTCACGCTGAGAGAAGTATTCAAAAATACCTTGTAATTCTATATCTGAAAGACCCGCTATTGTAATATGCCATGAGTCTACTGGCAGTAATGTAAAATACTCAAAAATCTCAGGTACACTCTCTAATTGCTGAGAAAGCTTCTTCCAAGCATCATTTAGTTCAACTTTTCCAACAACGGAGTATCCTTCACAAGGCAAAAACGAATTATTCTTACCAATCTTGTTTGCATTCTTTAAATGAAAATTGATAATTGCCCGATATTGATCAGACGTAACGAGTGGTCCTGCGTTGGAAATGATTTCAGTAATATCTTCAGCAAATATAGCAGGAGTAGACTCTTTATCTTCAATCCAACCCGATAACTCCCAGATATCCTTATTATATTCCCACCAGTCACCCCAGTCGTTTTCGCAAACCATCTGTTTAATTTCTGTTAATGTATATTTTTGTTGGGGCTTTTTGGAAATACATTTGGACAAGCAATCAGAAATAGTTTCTTCCTCTTCCTGGACTTTAGACTCTTGCTCTAGTTCTTTCATTTCTTTTTCTGTGTAAACGCTGTCACCGGTTCGTCGTCTACTTAATTGTCGAAAAAACATTGTCTTATTCCTCTGTAGTTATGGAACAAGACAAGCATGACTTGTTTCATGTATTGGTTTTTATATGTCAAAAAAACAACCAATTCTATTGGTTCTAGCTCAATTTGTAAATAGTCAAAATCACTTACCGCGGGACGAGTTGACCTTGCGGTTTTTCTTCAAGCTGCGTTGCTTTGACAGACACTTTAACAGCAGAACGCAAATTAAAACCTTGCTCTGTTCGATAACAGAATGGATCATCGATGACATAATTTCGTTTCATCAACATCATCGCGACTAACGCCATAATTTCTATCTTAGTGAATTTTCTGCCGGGACATTTTCTTTCCGCAAAACCAAATGGGAAAAATGCGCTAGGATCGGGTTCGACAAACTCTACAGTTCCGTCTTTGTTTTTTCGCAAAAATCGTTCTGGATCAAAGACAAAAGGATTTTTATAAACTTCTTCATTGGTATGAACATTTAGACTGGATAGAAAAAAATAATCGCCTTTACGCAAAAGAGTATCACCAACTTGCACATCCCTGTTCACCATTCCTTTCATTTTTGCCAACGGAGGACGTAAGCGTAGCGTTTCGTAAAAAGCGGCTTTCAAATAAATGAATTGATCTAAATTTTCTTTGGTTAAATCATCGCAGTTTCTATTATTAATTTCCTGACGAATCGCATCGACAATTGGTCGATGTTTTTGATCCGCCAAAAAAGTTAACATAAATTGCAACGTTTGCGCCGATGTCTCATAGCCAACCACAAGAGAAAGTCCCGCATCTTTCAACACAGGAATAGAATAAAGTAGCGCGACAAATTTTTCGTCCCTGGTTGTCAACGCTTCTTGCCAGTCGTCCACTGTTTTTTCATTATGAGGATCCCAGGCTCGCTTGAGAGAAACATCGCGTATCCAGTTAGAAGTACTTAAAATATTTTCCTTATTGAGTTCAAGCAACGTTGCAAGACGAGCATAGCCAGGCGCCATGATTTGATCTAATGTTTTGTGTCCTGAGCCGTATTGATCAATCAATTCAATTACACGACTAACCGGCCATGGCATGCTATTTTTTGGGTTTCCGATATTTTGCACTGCTTCATCAATTACCGAGAAAAAATATTGCATGAAATCTTCGGGAAAATTAATTAATCCTAATTGCGTAACCGCTGCAGTCTCCATGGTAAATCGCGCAGCAAAATTAGCTAAATCTGCAATTCCATTATTATCTTCAATTTCTTTTAAATATTTTTTGGTTACATCATGCATGTCAGGCAAGATTCTTTTTAATCTGGGATCTGCGAAAAAATGTTTGTGAAATTCACTGCTCAATCGTTTCCAGTTTTCTGATTTTGTTTCTTCTTCAAAAATATTGTGATCGCCAAACAGCCTTGTAAAAATGCCGCTCGTATCTTTCCCTTTCACTGCTTTGGCATTATCTTGCATGAGTATCTTGACTTGCGCAGGATGACTAAACTCTGGAATTCGTTTATGAAAACACCGAAAATAGGTAGGAATTTTGGTAACGTCTGGTAATTGTTTTTTTAACACTGTTGTTTCATACGCATGCAAGCCAATTTTTTTATATTCAGCCACTTTTATTTCGCGCGGCAATCCCAGACCATCAGCACTGCTCGCGTCCCAAATATCGCCTAAAAGATCTCGCGCTGTGTCAGCATAGACTTTTTTCGCTCTTAAAAAAAAATTTAACATCCATGAATGAGAAGAATCCTTTCTCGAATTCATTTTATTCTCCTTTTATCTTAATGCCTCACCTAATTTAACGAGTAATTTTCGCAAATCCTTAAAGTAATAAACAAACGCCGCCAAATAAACATAATCACGCTTCATGTCCAGCATTTCCAGACTCAACGGCACAATGAGTTTAAATTGTTTTTCCAATTCAGCGACTTCTTTTTCGAGATCGCTCACATCTTCACTCAATTCTTTTAGTTCAAGCACTTGAATCATCGCAGCAAAAAATTTGCTGACACACTCGGTGCATTGCAACAAAGGCAAACGTATTTTTGCCATCAGCTCTTTATCGTATTCGTGTCGCGCAAGATGATGCATTGCAAATAAAACATCGCTTATTTGGGTAAGTTTTACCAGAAAAAAACGATAACCCATTTGCAGACCACTATCAAAACCCGTCGTATAAACCCAGGCAGGCAATTCCTGTAACTTGATTTCCAGTTGTGAATTTCCAGGCAAAACCGCTTCTTTTTGCAATAACATATCAACAACATTCGTGAAATAATCACTATAACTTTGCATCAACGGCAATACCGCCAGACGAAATTCGATATCTGCGCGACGCGGCAGGACCAGCAAATTGATAAAGATACCAATCACAGCACCTATTACAACGTCATGCATCATGAAATAAAAAAATGGCATGGAAAAAACAACCAACGAAACCAGCGCAACCAGAATTAAAATAAATGCCAAACGCCGCATGCCTTGATAAAACGAATTGCCGATGGGTGTTTGCATCACATAAATCGTGGTCAGGGGAATGAGATAGCAATTGCTTATCGCATAATAATGATCAACAATCATTGCAATCAACAATGCCACAATAATACTTAAGACATGCCGATATTTATTTATCTTGAATATATTCATGAAGAACATCTCGCAGCGCTATAAGATCTTGCACAAAAAATAAAAAAACCATGGGTTCTTGCGACACAACTTGTAAAGTGGTTTTATACAATTCTTCAAATTGCTCAATGAAAACAGAAAACTCATCGAGCAGCTCTGGGCGTCGACAATGCGCAAGAAAAATATCTGCCAGACATTTCGATATTACTTTTATTTCATTTTCACAGACTTCAAACGTGGCATAATCGGAAACTCGCAATTTCAAGGTGTTCAGGGAAAAAATAATTTCATAGATATTTTCTAATTGCGCAATTGTTTTGGCATCATGAATGATGAGCAGACGAGCCTGTCGCATAATGCCGAACAACTTTTCGCGAATTTTTTGAATTTTTTCTTCGTATAGATAACGTTTATCAAAATAATCTCGGTTAATATAACACGACAAAACCAGGTCTTGCAGCTGATTCAGGGTTTCAAAATAATTCGTAACAATTTTTTGTAATTTATTTTTCATTTTTTTTAATATCTTTCCAATATTCTTTTTTAAAAAAATACAGCAAACAAAACAATATTAATAAAAATCCAATGGCCCAATAACCTAATTGAGTTTGTTGGATATAATATGGTTCTGCAGCATAGCCCAGAAAATTCATCAAGTCCGTCATCGTTGCATCAAATTCTTTGGGTGACATAGATCCCGCGGTTTTTTGTTCTAGCACATCATACCATTGCATCTCATGGCCCAAGATGCGCTGTGAATTTTTTAAATCGGTTGCCAAGACTTGTTGACCTTGATAAGCAACAATAATTCCAGCCATTGCGGTATTGGGTACTAATAAATTATTAACTCCCATAGGTCGAGCTGGATCGGTGTAAAAACTATGTAAGTACGTATAAATCCAATCAAGACCACGTACATTCGCTATTAATGATAAATCCGGCGGCGTTATTCCGAGTGGCCAGGATTTTACATTGACCGGCATTTTTTCATATGTAATGCCTGCTTTTTTTGCCAATGAATCGTAACGCAAATACACCATGGTGTGACACATCATGCAATTATTTGCAAAAAATTTTGCGCCGCGTTCTATCGAATGCACATCATGCAAATCAGTTGCTACGTGATCAAGTGCGATATTTTCTATATTCATGTGACACGCTCAGGAACAGGTTTAGTTTTTTCACGCGCAGTATAGATCGGCATTAACAAGAAAAATAAAAAATAGCCGATCGAAAATACTTGCGCCATAAACGAACGCAGTGGTGAAACCGGTCGTATGCCAAGATAGCCTAGCCCAATAAAACAAATGACAAATACTGCGATTGCAATTTTTGAAGCAAGCCCTTTATATCGTACCGAACGCACAGGACTTCTGTCTAACCACGGCAACACAAACATGAGCGCAATGGCTGCGGCCATCGCAATCAAGCCTAACAATTTATTGGGAACAGCGCGTAAAATCGCGTAGAAAGGCGTCATATACCACACAGGCGCGATGTGTTCTGGTGTGTGCAGAGGATTCGCGGGAAGATAATTTTCTGCTTCTAAAAATAATCCGTGCATCGCTGGCATGTAAAATAACACAATGCAAAACACTAACAAAAATACGGCAGCACCCATCAAATCTTTCAGCGTGTAATAAGGATGAAATGGAATGCCATCGAGTGGATGACCTTTGCGATCTTTCTTTTTTTTGATATCGATTCCATCGGGATTATTGGAACCTACATAATGTAATGCAACCAAATGCAAAAAAACCAGGATCAATAATACTAACGGCACTGCAATCACATGCAAGGAAAAAAATCGATGTAGTGTCACGCCAGAAACCGTGTAATCGCCACGTAAAAATAACACGATATATTTGCCAAGCCATGGAATTGCGCTGGCAAATGACGTAATCACTGACGCGCCCCAAAAAGACATTTGCCCCCAAGGTAAAACATAACCCGTAAATGCTTCAAGCAATAATGTGACATAAATTAACATGCCAATTATCCACAATAATTCACGTGGCTTTTGATACGATCCATAAATCAGTGCGCGATACATATGTAAATAAATCACGACGAAAAATGCAGACGCACCCGTCGTATGCATCAAGCGCAGCAACCAACCAAAACGTACATCGCGCATGATGTGTTGCACAGATGCAAACGCACCATCTGCGGTTGGGACATATTCCATCGCGAGCCAAATGCCTGTCACAATTTGATTGACTAACACCAATAATGAAAACGAACCAAAGTAATACCAGAAATTAAAATTTTTCGGCGCGTAATAACCCGCCAAATGTTTTTGATTAAACTCTCTAATCGGAAAACGTGTCACAAACCAGTTATAAAATTGATTCATGTGTTATTCCTCTTCCCCTTCCTGGTCTTTGCCAATCACGATTTCTTTTTCACTTAAATACATGTGGCGAGGAATTTTTAAATTTAACGGCGCAGGAACGCCTTTGTAAACACGCCCCGCCAAATCATAACGTGAACCGTGGCAGGGACAATAAAAACCGCCCAGCCAATCTGCTGAAATTCCACCGACATCGGGACGATAATTGGGTATGCAACCAAGATGCGTGCAAATTCCAATTGCCACAAAAATTTCCGGCTTGATTGAGCGCTGCAGATTTTTTGCGTAAGGTGGTTGTTGATTTTCAATTGAATCAGGATCACGCAACTCGTTCGTCAACTTGGGAAGTGAAGCAAGCATTGCCTCAGTACGTTGAATAATCCAGATCGGTTGACCGCGCCAGGACACCGTCAGCTGCTCAGCGGGTTTTAATGCGCTAATATCTACTGTGACTGGCGCACCTTGCGCTTCAGTATCAGCACTCGGCAACCAGTAAGAAATAAATGGGACTGACGTTGCAGCAAGTCCAACACCACCGACAATCGTTGTTGCGCGACGCAAAAAACAGCGGCGTGCGGCATCTATTTGTTCCTGGCTTTCCGTTTCTTCCTTGTCTTTAATCGTCATACTTCATCCATTTTCATTTCACAAAAAAATAAGCTAACAACAAGCCTGCCTCAAACAATAACCATAATGGAATCGCTAATAAAGTTTGTGACATCACATCCGGTGGTGCTAATAACATGCCGATGACAAATGCGCTCACAATGGCGTAAGGGCGAAATTTAATAAGTCTTTCACGTGAAACCACGCCTGTCCAAATCAATACGACTGTCACCACTGGCACTTCAAAAATGATGCCGAAAATTAAAAATAATTTTAACGTAAAATCTAAATACTGACTGATATCAGGACTGACTTGTACACCACGTGGTGCCTGGTGAGTTAAAAAACCAAATATCAGTGGGAAAATGACAAAGTATGCGAATGCAAGTCCAACATAAAATAAAATCGTGCTAACCAGTAACAAAGGCCAAATTAATTTACGTTCTCGTAAATAAAGCGCGGGCGCGATAAAGGCCCAGAGTTGATATAAAAACAAGGGAACACCCAACACGGCGGCCACTACAAATGTTAATTCAAACGGCACAAAAAAAGGTGCGACAACATCGGTTGCAATCAGACCCTGGCCATGCGGTAAATGTTTTAATAAGGGAAGTGCGAGTAGCGTGTAAAGATTATTTGCGAAATATAACAATCCCAGAAAAAGGGCGGCTAATATCAATAAGCAAGTCAGCATCCGTTTGCGGAACTCAATAAAATAATGCATGAGCTCGCTATTATTTTTGCTCATGTTTTTCTTCTAATTCACGCTTTAAGGTGGCGGTTGTTTGGCGCAGCCATTTAAGCCATTTTCCTAAGGTGAATGCTGCATTGGGAAGATGCGCGGGCTTAATCACTAAAAGCGCGACGAGTAAAATAACTAAGATTTCGCTGAAGTGCATAACATTATCCCTTTGTCATTGCTGTAGGGGCGGACCCACGTGTCCGCCCGGCGAATTCAACCATACGTCAGGGCGGACACGTAGGTCCGCCCCTACACAAGAATAATGACGTTATTTTGAATCTTCTTCTTGCATTCCCTTACGAAAACTTTTGATTGCTGCACCTAAATCACTACCGATTTCGCGCAAGCGTTTTGTTCCAAACAACAAAACCACGATAAAAAAAATAATGAGCAGTGAGCCAAAATTCATTCCTCGGAATCCCATATAGCTACTCCTAAATACCGTGCGGTTTAATCCAGCCCATAGAATATGCAATGAACAGCAGAACAAATAACAACAGGGAGAGAGAAATTCGCCAAGTTAATGCTTTTATCACTTTGTCCGCATCAGAATCGTTACGCTCGTGAGCGAGATAATATAAAGCACTTCCTAAGCTATAAATAATCACTATTAAAAAAAGCACTATAATAATTTTGACTAGCATGCGAATCCCTCTTAAAATCAATTTATCCTTACGAGTTCAGGAAGACGATGGAATGTCTAATAAAACTTTCGCTTTTAGTGTATTCGGAAAACGTTATTTTTTCACGCCTAAATTTACACTACTGACTATATTCATACTTCTTATGCTGTTTGGGTTTGCCATATGGCAGTTGCAGCAAGCACGCGTGATTGAAGACACCGTCCAACTCATCAACAAACGTTTTATCCTTGAGCCTATTCAAGTGAGCGATCTCAGAAAGGATACCGACTGGCGCTTTTACCCCATTGATCTGCGGGGTACTTTTGATAATGAGCATAACATCTTACTTTATAACCGGGATTATAAAGGAACGCGCGGTTATGAAGTGTTAACGCCGTTTAAGCCGGAAGATTCAACCAGTGAAATTTTAGTGAATCGCGGCTGGATTCCTGAAGCCGCTGATCCCAAAAAAATGCCTGATATCCCTACTATTCCTGCTACTGTGCAAATCAGGGGACTTTTGTTCAAACCTCTTAAGTATTTTACCTTTGGCTCTGATTTTGATGATTGCAATATAAAGTGGCCACTCTTGAGTAAACGCGCCAATTTGGAAAAACTTTCTAAAGTGCTAAATTCGCCATTGTATCCCTACCTTGTTTTATTGAGCCCCGCTAGTGAGCATGGTTTTGTGCGTGAATGGCGCTGGTTAAGCAGCCCAGAAAGTGCTGAGCGACATAAAGTATTTGCTAATCAATGGTTTATTCTGGCTTTCATTGTTTTGATGATTTTTATATTTACTAATATTCATCGAAGCGATTCTTAGATTAGGGTCTGTTGACAATTGGTTTCAAGGATTTAAAAAGTGGGGAATCGAGTCAAAATCGTCGCAAATTTGAGGCGAATAG
>CAZAXX010000060.1:0-14115 GCA_964489265.1 uncultured Coxiellaceae bacterium | reverse complement strand
TTTGGCCATTCAATCATCGCTTATTGCAATTGCCTTGGCGTTTAATGTTTTTTGATCCAAAAGCCGCGTATCAAGCGGTTCCTCAAGCATCGGAAGAATGGAAACGTGGCGAATATCTCGTGGAAGGTTTGGGCCACTGCGCAATGTGTCACTCGCCTTCTTATCATATTTTCAGTGACAAATTGTCCCTGGGCGCACCGATTCGCAAATATGATTTAACCGGTAGTAAAATCCAGGGTTACCTCGCGCCAAATATTACTAAAGCAAATTTATTGAATGCATCCGATCAAGAAATTATTGATGTGTTTTTAAAGGATCAAATGATTGGTGGCGGTAAAGTTGAAGGTCCTATGCTGGAAGTGAATCACTACAGCTTAAAACATTTAACCCAAGCTGATTTAACTGCCATCGCAATTTACCTAAAATCAGTACAAAGCGCGAGCCCGCCAAAACCGAAAGGTGGTGCTATCGGCAAAGCACTTTATGAAAATTACTGCTCGGGTTGTCACGCAACCGGTGCAGGTGGTGCGCCTAAATACGGTGATCCTGCAGATTGGACGCCGATCATGAAAAATGGTTTGCCAATCGTGTATGAAAACGCGATCAAAGGTAAAGGTGGCATGCCTGCGAAAGGAACGTGCGTTTCCTGTAACGATCAAGACATCAAACAAGCGGTCGATTACATGGTGAAAGCAATTGCCGGCAAGCAAGGCACTGTCGTACCACCACCGAAAAAATTAACCCTGGAAGATGGCAAGCATATTTATAATGAAAATTGCAGTGTTTGTCACAACAGCGGCTTCCAAAATGCACCCAAACCGGGTGATGTGAATGCGTGGAAACCGATGGTTGATGCAGGATTTTTAGATACTTACATCAACGTGATCACCGGTCGTAAAGGTCATCCATTACGCGGCGCTTGTTCAAATTGTTCTGATGCAGAAATAAAAGCAGCCGTGAAATACATGATGACAGAAAGCGCGCCGGGTAAAGATTATAGTTTGTGGTAGACATAATATTGTTTTAATAGGGGTTATAGAATGACTGATAAAGCGAAGGGATATTATTTACCCTCACCTAGCAGCTGGCCGTTGAAAGGGTCGATTGCGTTAATCTGTGTGTTTGTTGGGGGCGCTAACTGGTTGCATGATGTCTGGTTTGGGCCTTATTTATTAGCATTTGGTTTCGCGATGCTGGTCTACATGATGGTTGGCTGGTTTGGCATGGTGATCCGGGAAAATCGTTCCGGTCTTCTCGCAAACGATCAAGTCGATCGTTCTTTTCGCTGGGCAATGTGCTGGTTTATTTTTTCGGAAGTCATGTTCTTCGGGGCATTCTTTGGCGCACTGTTTTTTGTTCGCGTGATTTCGCTCCCGATTTTAAGTGGTACGGGCTCGCACTTTGTAAGTCACGTTGTGTTATGGCCGAGTTTCCAAGGTGGCTGGCCATTTGTAGCGAACCCAAATCCAGGCTCATTCGTTGCGCCTAAATCGATTATGGAAGCATTCGGGATTCCCGCGATTAACACATTAATCCTGTTAACCAGCGGCGCGACAATTACAGTGGCGCATTGGGCCTTATTAAAAAATCATCGCAAGACCATGCTGATTTCTCAATTGGTTACTGTTTTATTAGGTATTAGCTTCCTCTTTTTGCAAGGTCATGAATACACGATTGCGTATTTAGAAAAAGGCTTAACACTCGGTTCCGGTATTTACGGCACAACCTTTTTTATGCTGACGGGTTTTCACGGTTTGCATGTGACGATCGGTACGATTGGTTTATGCGTTATTTTTTATCGCATGCTACGCTACGATTTCAATCCACATAATCATTTTGCGTTCGAAGCTGTCTCTTGGTATTGGCACTTTGTAGACGTCGTGTGGTTGTTATTGTTTGTGTTTGTGTATTGGTTATAAATGGTTATCAGTCTCATCAAATTTATTCATCTGCTTTTCGCAGTCGGCTTATTGGGACTCACATTTTTTTGTGTAGTCCTGATAAGCGTTAAAAGAACGCAACAAATTTCTCCCGCGCGCATTCATACCTTTACCACAATTAATAAAGTCATGCTTGGTGTTGCATTCCTTGCCGCACTGACGGGAACGTTATTGGTTTATCCTAAACATTTCACTTTTCACACGCCGTGGATTGTTGCTGCGTATTTGCTGGTTGGCGTATTTTGTCTGTTAGTTTCCGTTTTGTTGATCATCAAAAATAAACAACGCGATCATTGGTTGTGGTGGTGGATTTATACGATGTTACCAATACTTTTGATCGCTGTTGTTCATGATGCTGTGACGAAGTCTACGTTTTTATTTTAAAGCTGGATTGCGAGGAGCGTAGCGACGTGGCAATCCAGTTGTTTATTATGCAGGCCTCATACGATTGACAACCACAGGATTAAATTGATTAAACTCATCAAGAACCTCCGTCAAATACTCCCGAGAATTGATACTAATAGTATATTGTTGCTCAATTGCTTCTGAGAAAATGCGATGCTTCATCGCGCCGATAAATAATTCATGGTAGGTCTCAATTTCATCAGGAGCTAACTGATTTAGAACAGACTGATCGGTAAAATAATTTTTTAACGTATCACGCGCCTCTGCAATGAACATTCCAGCAAGACCAAAAACTAAAGGAAAATAATATTTATCTAAATGCTCATCGCAAAACGCCAACAACTCAGGGACTTTGGATATGTTCTGCATTTTTTTAATTAGATAATCTGTTATTTTCCTTGCAGCGTCCTGAAAATCTTTAGTTGTTTGCAAAACACCCTCTGCTGCCAAAAGCAATCTGACAGGAGAAACCAGGACAAACTTTTTTTCTAGCCCTAAAGATGCATGTTTGACAGTCGCTGTTTGACCCTCGGAATCTGCCAAAACCTCAAAAGTCCTCTTAAATTGACAAGGATAAGCCCTTAAAATAAGCGGAAACACGCGAGGATCAGAATGATTCATGGCATGCAGAACCGCGAGCCAATAATAACTGGAATCTGAATTCATCCCATACATTTTCAATATCTCTTTATTGCAACCTAAGAGTTGTTGAATGACGTCAAAAGGCGCTTCAAAACTCAATGCGATGATTAATACATCTTTTGGTAACTGAGCTTGATTCTTAATAAGCAATTGAGTCATCTCTTGCTTACTTGAATCACATAAAATTTTCGCTAGCAATTTTTTCGCATTCTCAGACTCATATTGCACAGACCATTTAATATTTTCTTCTAACACACTGGCTTCAAAAGGCTTTGCCCATTCAACATTAAATCGTGAGGCAATCGCTGCTAATGCATTATTTTTAAAAATATGCCCCGTACTCGCGGCTGTTAATAAAGCTCTAAATATTTTTTTCGGCGCTTCAATACACTCACTTGGTGAATACTTGAGAGTTTTACCCTCCTTTTTCAGCTGAGCTCCATTGGTTTTTTGAATAGTTTTTTCAATTCCTGCAAATACGTTCTCGAGATGATCAGTACATGTTCGCGTTCTAACAAAAAAATCTAAAACAGCTGGATCCTTATGAAAAGCAGCATAGGAAAGACAATAAAAATGGCTAGCATCTTCTCCGCCTATACACTGTATATAATAAACTCCATAGTCTGGACTCGCTTTAGCTATTTGTTGAATTATCTCTAAAGGTAATTGAAAAGCAACCGCATCGACGAGCGTGTAGGCTTCTACTTTTACATTTTCAGATAATAAAAACTGAGCTAACGTTTCTTTCTCTGGATAACAAACGCTTTTACTTAACAGCCGCGATGCACCTACTCGATTGTTCGAACAATAATGCTGAACACAATCATAAAACACATACTTATCCAAAGACTGTCCGGAATAATTTTCTAAAAATTGACTAAACTTGGGCTCAACCGCTTTCCAAAGAGCCGCATATTTTTCTGTATAACCACCTGACCCAGCGTCTAAGGTTTTTTTCAGTTCCGCTATACTTGGGTCAAACATAAGCGTTTGACTCGTTGTAAAAAGATTTTCAAAACGAGTCTTTGTTCGCAACGCAAAACGTACTTTGAGTGGCATTGTCACTCGAAAATGCGTTGTTGGTGTCATTTTTTCTTTATTAGTTACATAAGACGTTACTTCGTCAGGTGAAAGATAATCCAAAACCAGATTTTCAATTTTTGCGACTACGTTAAGTTGTTCTTCATAGACACGCTTGGCGTGGACAACGATCGAATCAATATTAAATTTAGGCCCTAGAAAAGTGTCGGGAATGTAGGGATTGCTTGGCCGTACTTCTTGTACAGGATCACTCAGCGCTACAACAGGAAAGTTTGACACTTCTTCTAGAATCTGCTGAGGAGGAACGTATGAATCTATTTTTTCTACTGCAACGGGAGGTTGATAGCTTGCGGTGTCCTCATCTGTTAAAGTTTGATATTCTTTTTTATCTGGTTTTTTTTCTGTTTTTAATTTTTCTTTCGGTAATAACGCGCGACGCAATGTATGCATACTTAATCCCTTTAAAATTTTTTATTGCGGCGCTTTTGTAACACACTATTTTTTATAAGTCACCTTGTTAATATATTTTTTAACTGTATCACTCACTTGCAATGCTTTACCTAAGGTTTTGGTCTTGTCACAAAACACCGTAAATCGTCCCGTTGTTGCATACGAATAAATACCTTTTGCAACTGGAAAAACAATCAGAGCAAATGTCACCACCCAGAAAACTTTACGCATCGCGCGCAGCACTGAGTAACCACGATTTTGCTCCATGATCGCTTTCTTTTCGGCTATTTCTGGATTATGTTCCAACTTTAATAGTACTTGATAATCACCTGGTTTTTTCGCTGGATTTTTAAAAAAATTATTTGCTGCGTTTTGATATTTTTCTGCGAAATCGAGAGCCGCATTGCGCACTGGCAGATGCGCCATCGCTAAACCTTTTTTTCTGACTCCCTGAATCACTCTATCAATTTGCAGACGCGCAGGCGTGTTAGGAACTAAATCATCTACAATAAAATGCCGCGCCTTTAAAACATCAACCGGACTGCATTTATGCTTGCGTATTTTTTCATGAAATTTTACAGCAGCACCTGGTTCATCCGTCAATGCAGCAAAACAAATTAACCCTCTATTGAAGTTACCTCTTAGCGAAGTAGTCTCAACTGCCTTTCTTGCCGTCGCAGCCAGAGGCACGAGTGCATCTATATTCATTCTAAATTCGCCAGGAAAATGTTTCTCAAGTAATTTTGCAATCGCGTTGGAAGATGCGTGCGGAAATTTTCTCTGCAAAAATTCACCCAACTGCGTCAAGACAAAAATAAACTCCGCTTCTTTTTTTTCAAAAGAGTGATCCTGGTTGCCAATATCACGGATACGCGTAAAAAAATCAAAAAGCGTATTGTAAACCAGCACTAAATTAGTATGTTTTGCAATAATTTCAACTGTACTGGTCAAGACACCTAACATAGCTCCCGCATTTCTGAGCTTCATGATAGTTTCATCTGGCGCGAGCTCAGGCGTCGCATCAACCTGCACCAAATTATCGAAGTTAGCCATAATCGCTCGATACTCAGCAGGATCCCAAAATGCTGATGATGTACGCTGCGTTAAATCCTCAGCAAGGTAATTGCTTAACATTTTTAATTTTTGAATTAATTCAGCATCACGAATTTGCTTCGCTGCTATTAAATCGACGAGCACATTGTAGGTACTTCGATCTGGATTATTCGCCAATTGGTATTTTCCAAATAGCTTGACCAGCTCATCCAGAAATTGATTGTAAAACAAACCAAATGTTGCAAATTCCTGATCCGAAATTCGATTTGCAGAAACCTTTTTTAATAAATTTAAATCCACACCTTTTATTAACTTGAGTATGGGTTTCATACCACTCCTTAGTTATAAATTAAACCATTCCCATCTATCTTGATATGTGTTAAATTTCACCACTACTTGATAAGCATGGTGTATTTAATGTTGTATAATTCCTTAAAAATATTACATATTATTAGTGCAACACTAGTATTAACTAGCATTTTATATAGCTTTCATCTCTGGCGACTTATGCCTTCGCGAGTAAAACTCGTTATCGCCGAGCGCATCCAAATGCTAACCACGTTCATCATCATACCATTTGCGTTCATTCAGCTAGCGACAGGCTTTACGATGATAGGTTTGGATCAACCGCATTTTTCCCGATTTTGGATTGGCGGCAGTATACTCAGTTTCATTGTGGCGATTATCAGCTGGCTGGGTTTTATGTATTTTTTATTATTATCGCAACAGATTGCCATTCCATCTCAAAATAATTCGACAGAACAAAAACGTTATCGACGCACGCAGACCATGTTGTTATTACTCTGTGCGCTCGGATTATTAAGCATGGTATTTTTTATGGCAAATAAAGCAGCATTTAGCCAATGACTCTTTCCTTAAATCAAATTGCGTTTGAACGAAACAATGAGTATTTGTTTCATTCGATTTGCCATCAGCAACAAGCGGGAGAAATGCTGCAAATCACTGGCGCGAATGGCTGCGGTAAATCGACTTTGTTACGCATCATTGCAGGCTACCTCGAGCCGCAACAAGGTGATGTTCTCTGGGCAGGAAAATCTATTTTTCAACAACTCAATGATTATCAACAACAAATTCACTATATCGGACATCAGAATGGTCTTAAACCGCAGTTAACCGTCATTGAAAATCTAAAACTCAGTGCGGCACTTCTTTTAAGTAAACCAGCTCTGTCTCAGCTGGTCAGTATTTTAGAACAGCTGGAATTGGCACATCTCTTTGATACCCAGGCACTTTATCTTTCAGCTGGGCAAAAACGTCGATTGGCATTAGCGAGGTTGTTATTAAATCCTCGTCAAGTGTGGATTTTAGATGAACCCACGACTGCGCTGGATTCATTGGGACAACAGCTCTTGCTGAAACTGTTCGACAAGCATCTCGCAGAAAATGGCATTATCATCGTCGCAACGCACCAAGCGCTCAGCACGCAAGGACCCGTGCAACAACTGACGCTCGCTAAAAACAGGGAAATCCAGCATGGCTAGCCTCTATCGCATTCTTCGTTATGATATTCAAATGACCTTGCGGCAGGCTTTTTCCTGGCTCACCCCCTTATTATTTTTTGTGATTGTCGTGAGCCTCTTTCCATTTGCGGTGGGGCCCGATGACGCATTACTCGCTAAAATCGCGCCTGGCATCATTTGGGTGGCCGCATTGCTGGCGGTGTTACTTTCTATCGGCAATTTATTTCAACGTGATGCTGAGGAAGGCTATTTGGACTTATTATTGTTAAGCCCGCACCCCCTCACTTTACTGGTCTTTTGCAAAACCCTCAGCCACTGGCTCACGCATTGCCTGCCGCTAATCTTGATTAGCCCGTTGCTTGGATTTTTGTTACACTTACGACCCTTTGAAGAATACGCGCTGGTCGTCAGCCTGTTGCTCGGAACGCCCGTGTTAACGCTGCTCGGTGCCATTGGCGCCGCATTGATTATCGGAATCCGCGGCCATGGATTGCTACTGCCGATTTTAATCATGCCACTGTATATTCCAATTTTAATTTTTGGAGCAGGCACGATGACGGCAGCAGCCAGCGGACAACCGCTTGTCGGATATTTCGCAATCATGGGCGCGATTTTATTATTGAGCGCCGCATTTGCGCCCTTGTTGACGGGTATTGCGTTACGTATTGGAGTGAATCAATAAATGTGGCATTGGTTACAACAAAAATTTTTAGCGCCTAAAAGCTTCTATGCGTCCAGCACGGTATTACTGCCGTGGCTTGCCGTGTTATTCACTCTCTGTTTTGCATACGGACTCATAGATGGTTTATTCATAGCGCCCGCTGATTATCAACAAGGTGATGGTTTCCGAATTATTTACGTGCATGTGCCAAGCGCATTCGCTTCAATGGCAATTTATATGGTGATGGCATCATCGGCATTTGTGACACTGGTGTGGCGTGTCAAAGTCGCTGCAATTTGCATGTCATGCAGTGCGCGCATCGGTGTGTGGTTTACGTTTCTCGCGCTCATTACGGGTTCCATTTGGGGCAAACCCATGTGGGGAACCTGGTGGATTTGGGATGCGCGATTAACTTCCGTGTTAATTTTATTTTTTCTTTATCTTGGCTTTATTGCATTGCAATCGGTTATTCCAGATCAACAAACCCGTGAACGTGCGAGTGCGGTGATTGCGCTGGTCGGTGTGATTAATTTACCGATCATTCATTACTCGGTAATTTGGTGGAACACCTTGCATCAAGGTCCTAGCATCAGCCAATTTGCAGCGCCATCGATTGCGCCTGCCATGCTACATCCATTACTCGCGATGATTGCTGCATTTATGCTTTTTTATGGCTTAATTTTATTGATCCGCATGCGTAACCAAATTTTATTACGTGAAACCAAAAGCCAATGGGTTCGGGAGATTTTTGCAACATGAACATTCAGCACTTACTCAGCATGGGAAATTTTGGTTGGTATGTGTGGCCGGCGTATGGCATTACGCTTGTTGTTTTCGGCATCAATTTAGTTTTGTCATTACGTGAAAAAACTCAAGTAAAAAAAATTATTCGGAAATTAGAAATAAATAAATCATCATGAATTACAAACAAAAAATCAGATTGACTGGCATTATCAGTGTATTAATTATTTTATGTGTGGCAATCAGCCTCATTCTTTATGCGTTAAAACAAAATATCAATTTGTTTTATACGCCAACCCAACTTTTAGCAGCGCATACCACAGCCGATCAAGCGATTCGCGTCGGTGGTTATGTTAAGCAACATAGTGTGCATTATGATGCGGCAGGCACTGGCGTTACGTTTGTTATCACGGATAAAACCAATGAAATTGCTGTGAATTATCATGGTGTGTTGCCTAATTTATTTCGTGAAGGACAAGGTATTGTTGTGACTGGGAAAGTGTCTGCTGATCATGTGATGAATGCTGAGCAGGTTCTTGCAAAGCATGATGAAAAATATATGCCGTGGCCGTTGGTGAAGGAATTAAAATTGTCATCCTGAACGTAGTGAAGGATCTCCATATATCAGGAGATCCTTCACTGCGTTCAGGATGACATCAATAAAGAGGTTAATAAGAATGTTACCCGAACTAGGCAGTTTTGCGATTATATTAGCGTTGTGTTTCGCATTGCTTCAAGGAAGCATGCCGAAATTACGCACGACAGCTGCCGTTGGACAATTCATTTTTTTATGTTTTGCGATGCTCTGCTTAATTGCGAGTTTTATCGTAAATGATGTGAGCGTTATTTATGTGCGCGAACATTCACATACATTGTTACCGTTAATTTATCGCATCGGTGCTGCCTGGGGCGGACACGAAGGATCGCTTTTGTTGTGGTGTTTGATCTTGACTGGCTGGACAGTTGCTTTTATTTTATTTGCAGATAAAGAATTATCATCAGCATCTCGCTCACGCATTTTAATGATTTTAGGTTTTATCAGCGCAGGTTTTATTACATTTTTATTTGCAACCTCAAATCCATTTCAACGTGATTTTCCAAATGCACTTGTCAACGGCAATGATTTAACACCCATCCTGCAAGATCCAGGCTTAATTTTTCATCCGCCCATGTTGTATTTAGGTTATGTTGGATTTGCCATTGGATTTGCTTTTGCAATTTCCGCTTTATTGGAAGGTCGCTTTGATAAAAACTGGGCGCGCGCCTGTCGTCCATGGATCATTTTACCGTGGTCTTTTTTAAGTTGCGGCATCGTACTGGGAAGTTGGTGGGCGTATCGTGAGTTAGGTTGGGGTGGCTGGTGGTTTTGGGATCCCGTTGAAAATGCATCCTTATTACCGTGGTTATCTGCCACTGCATTACTGCACAGTTTAATCGTCAGTGAAAAAAGAAATAGTTTTAAAGGCTGGACATTATTGCTTGCGATCGTCACGTTCACCCTCAGTTTACTCGGAACATTCCTGGTCCGCTCTGGCGTACTGGTTTCCGTACATGCATTTGCGAGCGATCCAACCCGCGGAATTTTTCTGTTGGGTTATTTAGCGCTGATTATTGGTAGCGCATTTTTATTGTATAGCTTACGCATCCAGCGCTTTTATCAAGCGCCCAATTTCCAATTATTTTCGCGCGAAACATTTTTATTAATTAACAGCGTGGTATTACTTGCCGCCGTATTTACAATTTTGATTGGCACATTGTATCCCATCATTTTAGATGCGCTGGATTTCGGAAAAATTTCGGTTGGCGAACCTTACTTCAACACGGTTTTTATTCCGATTATTTTACCAACGTTGTTGTTGATGGGATTTGCGCCGCATGTACATTGGAAACAACAATCCATTAAAACACTTTTGAAAAAAGTACGCTTAACTCTCATCATCAGTTTTTTACTGGGATTTTGCGGGCCGCTACTGTTTGGATTTGAATTTTATTGGTTAACTGCCTTCGGTATTTCTTTCGCGCTCTGGATTATTTTAGCAACGCTTCAATATGCGTATCAGTTGCAGCGTATCGAACTTCAGCATTGCGCCATGCTTGTCGCGCATGTGGGCATTGCCATATTGGCGCTGGGTGTCATTGTGAATAAATCGTATAGCGCAGAACGTCAAGTTAAAATCTTGCCTGGCGATTCTGTCGAATTGGCTGGCTATCAATTTACGTTGGCTAACATCGATGAAGTTGCTGGGCCGAATTATCAAAGCATCACCGCGCGCTTTGATGTGCAAAAAAATAATGGCGCCGCGCAAGAATTATTTGCAGAACAACGTATTTATAAAAGCAATCAAGAAACGTTGAGCAAACCTGGAATCTTAGTCAATCCTTGGCGTGATCTTTATCTTGCTCTAGGCAATTCATTTGCAGATGGTGGCTGGTCAATTCGCATTTATTATAAGCCATTCGTGCGCTGGATTTGGTTCGGTGGATTTTTATTATTGCTAGGCGGTTTGTTGTCGCTGATTGCTTATTGGAATAGACGAGGCATTGCCCATGATTCTGTTTAGACAACTGCGAGTTGCTTTGCCATTATTTATATTCGTGCTGATTTTTATTTTTTTGTGGCGCGGTTTAAATTTACATCCTAGCGAAGTGCCATCACCTCTCATCAATAAACCAGCACCGACCTATTCACTGCCGACGTTATTTGATCCTACCAAAATGACGACGAATCAGGATTTGCTGGGACATGTCACACTCGTCAATGTCTGGGCGACCTGGTGTGAAGCGTGTGCTGAAGAACATATGGCATTAATGCAATTAGCGGAAAAAGAGCATGTTTTTTTTCTGGGATTGAATTACAAAGATGATTCGAGCAAAGCTAAACAATGGTTAAAACAATACGGTAATCCTTATCAAATTGTTGCGGTTGATCAGCAAGGCACTGCTGCAATCGATTGGGGTGTGTATGGCACGCCTGAGACTTTCGTCATCGATAAAAAAGGCATTATCCGTTTTAAATTGATCGGACCGATTGATGCTGACGCTTGGGAAAATAAATTGAAACCATTGATTGCCACGTTACAGAGTGAGTCTGTATGAAAAAATTATTCGTGTTGATACTTCTCATCATTCCACTGCAATTATTAGCAGCAGACGATTTTTATAAATTTGATTCTGTTAAAGATCGTACGCGCTTCACTGCATTAACCTCTGAATTGCGCTGTCTCGTTTGTCAAAATCAAAATTTAGCGGAATCAAATGCACCATTGGCTGCCGACTTACGTGACCAGGTTTATCAACACATCCAACAAGGACAGTCGAATCAACAAATTGTGGATTTTCTCGTCGCGCGTTATGGCAATTTTATTTTGTATCGTCCGCCTTTTAATGCAGCAACATTGGGACTTTGGTTTGGGCCATTTTTATTTTTGTGCATCGGTCTGATTTATTTATTTCATTACATTCGTAAAATGAAACGAGATTAATTTAATGATAATACTGTGTAGCTTATTTTTTTTGATGTTGGTTTTCGCGATTAGTTTACTCGCTATTCCTTATGTAAAAACGCAAACGCTGTTTTCGCGCGGATTTTTGTTTGCTGCGATATTTATTCTGGTTTTTGCATTTGGCTTATTTTTCGCTGGAAATCATACTGGCTTAAAAGAATGGCTCGCGCGCGGAAAAGAGCATTATCAGCTGCAAAATCAAATGAATCAGCTGGGCGGTTTTGCAGGGATAGTTGCGCGAATTAAAGAGAAATTGGCACAAAATCCCAATGATGCCAAAGGGTGGTTTATTTTGGGAAAATTATATCTTGCGAATGAAAATTATGCTGATGCGATAGATGCATTAGGTAAAGCGCGTAAATTGCAGCCGGATGATTTAGAGATTAAACGTTTTTATGATTTGGCTGTGGGACATGGAAAATAAACCAATAAAAGGTATTAAAAATGAAAATAAAAATATTTTTTACTCTGTTGTGCTGTTCTGCAAGCGTTTCAATCTGTACAGCCGCACCAACGATTCCCACTAATCTGGCTGCAGGTTGGGATACATTTCAACAAGCTACTTTAAAAAAAGACATTACTTTTCTCACTGACAATGCATTACAAGGACGTCTTTCGTTAACAACGGGCGATGAGAAAGCGATTCAATGGATAGCCGATCAATTTAAAGAAGCGGGATTAACACCGGCAGCGCCGAATTATTTACAGCCTGTTGCGTTAATTGAATATATTCCCGATAGCAAAAAAAATTACATCGCGCTCGAACGCGACGGGAAAACCACGCGCTGGAAAAAACCGGATATTTCCATGCAATTTCCAGAAAATATTCACTTAACAGGTGATGTCGTATTTGCTGGTTATGGTATTACAGCACCTAAATTAAATTATGATGATTATAAAAATATTGATGTGCGCGGAAAAATTGTTTTAGTCTTTGAGCATGAGCCACAAGAAACAAATTCAGCATCGGTTTTTAATGGGATAGCCAACACGATTTACGCAACGCCTCGTCTCAAAGTATTGAATGCACAACAACACGGTGCGATTGCAGTTATTATTGCGCCTGAACCGAATCGCAAACATCCTTCCAATCTCGAGCGATTTAAACTTTATACTGCATTGAATTCCGAATTACCTTCACAGGGATTAGTTCAAGATGACGCTACCATTCCTTATGTTAGCGTGACAGATGAGATTGCTAAAAAAATTGCTGGGAATCAGATTTCTTTATCTGCTTTGCAAACAGCGATTGATACTGATTTCAAGCCACACTCCAAACAACTTGTTGCAACAACAATGGTGGTTTCTAATCAAAATAAATCGAGTAAAACAGGCACAACTTATAATGTCGTTGGTCTTTTAGAAGGAAGTGATCCTAAGCTTAAAAGCGAAACCATTATTATTTCAGCGCATCATGATCATGATGGCAGCAATGGCCGCAAAATTTGGTATGGTGCGGATGACAATGCATCCGGTACAGTCGGCGTTGTTTCACTCGCAAAAGCGATGGCAACCAATGCTTCAGCAGCAACTGGCATGAAACCAAAACGTTCGATTCTGTTTGTTGTGTTTGGCGCAGAAGAACGCGGATTATTAGGTTCATTTTATTTGTCAGCACATCCGTTGCGACCGCTTGCGACGACGCGCGCCATGATTAATTTTGACATGATTGGTCGAAACGAAGTACCTACCAAGTTAACTGATGGAATGATTGATGTTCCAACTAATACAACAAACCGGTTAAATTTAATTGGTGCCGAGTATAGTCCTGATTATAACAACACGGTTGTTCGAGAGAATACTTACGTCGGTTTGGATTTGGATCATCGCTTTGATCATGATTCTGCGTTAAATATTTTTTTCCGTAGCGATCAATTTCCTTTTGTCTTACACAACATTCCTGCATTTTGGTGGTTTACCGGGTTTCATCCAGATTATCATCATGTAACGGATACCGCTGATAAAATTAATTATCCGAAGATGGAAAAAATATTACGGTTAAGTTATTTGTCCGCGTATGCATTTGCGAATGAAAAAAATCCGCCGGTGTTTGTTGAAAATCCTTGAAATAGCATGTCATCAACCATGTTGTGTCAACCAGAACCAAATGAAGGATAACCCGATATAAGGAGAACCATAACATCGTTCAGGATGACAAAAACCCCCCCCACATGTTTTTTCTTTGACCCACTTTTTAA
>CAZAXX010000059.1:0-14217 GCA_964489265.1 uncultured Coxiellaceae bacterium | reverse complement strand
GCGCTTTTTTCTCTCAAAAAACACCAACCAACCCCGGGCCCGGGCCCCGCCCGGGGGGCACGGGCACGAAAGGTCAGTTATGTACGCAGCTGACTAACTCACCAAGCGAAACCCAATATGCTCCATCGGATTATACGGATCCACACCGCGTCTTTCACTCGGTCTATAACTCATGCAGAAATTAGGATCACATAAAAATGATCCGCCACGCGTCACACGCTTCGGCGCATCACTCGGTTCATTACTATGTGAAGGATCAAAACTATCACTTGGACCTTTTGGATTGATCGTCACATCGTTATTTGCATCTAACACAAACGCATCTGCGCGATACCAATCAGCAACCCATTGCCAAACATTGCCAGCCATATCATAAAGACCATAACCATTTGGCGGATAACTTGCGACTTTGGATGGAGTAATTAACGCTTTATAGGTCGGATCAATCACAGGAAAATGCCCGGCAAATGTATTAGCCATGCTTTTACCATTTGGCTGAAATTCATTTCCCCAAACATAATTTGCTTGTTTCAATCCACCACGTGCAGCAAATTCCCATTCAGCTTCCGTTGGCAATCGTTTGCCCGCCCATTTTGCATAAGCCACAGCATCTTCATAAGAAACTTGTACGACAGGGTAATTCTCTTTACCAATGATATTACTGTCAGGACCTGCAGGATGACGCCAATCAGCACCAGGCACAAATCGCCACCAGCGCGATGCATCATCGAGTGGTACCGGCTCATTTGTCCCAACAAAAACCATTGCGCCTGCAACTAAAGAACTATCTGAAGGTTTTGGTGTGCCGGGTGGTAGTTGAACTTTTAAGGTATTCCAGTCAGGAATTTTTTCAGCCGTTGTGACATAGCCAGTTGCTTTCACAAATGCAGCAAATTGTGCATTCGTCACATCTGTTTTATCCATCCAAAAACCTTTCACTCGCACTTTATGTGCTGGTTTTTCATTTCCCCTAGCGAAATTGCCATCACTACCCATCATGAATTCGCCGCCAGGAATCCAAACCATGCCGGCATTTTTATGTCGATAAATACTAAATGCTTTTACTGATGAACCGAGAACAACAAACATAGTCAAAAAACTAAGAAAAATTAACCAAAAACGCTTCTGCATAATGGCATCCATCCGTGGACTATATTTGTTGAACATAGCACATTATGCGATATTTATAAATGTCTCAATTACAGCCTGATTCCATTGTTTGGGTTGTTCCAAACTCGATAAATGACCCGCATTTTTGATCACCACTAATCGACTTGCTTTAGCTAATTCATGCATCGTTTGACTTTGCTCTGGCGAAATCAACGTATCCTGATCACCCGTCATGATCAGCACAGGCACCTTCACATTAAGCAATACTTTCGAAGTATCTGAACGTTCCGCCATTCCACGTAGCGCCGATGCAATTCCAGTTGATGTTTGTGCTTCCAGAATAGTTTGCAGATAATTTTTTGTTTCAACAGTCGCATTGCTCGATAATGCTTTCGGCATAAAATCATGAATCAATTGCCCACTACCTTGTTCCAATACTTTCAGCGCAGTCTGTTCGCGTTTCACTTTCGCTTCAGGACTATCTGCGATGGATTGTGTATCAGAAAGAATAATACCAGCCGTTTGTTCTGGAAATTTTTCAAGAAACGCCAATGCCACATAACCACCCATTGATTCACCACCAATAATGGCTTTTTTCAGATGCAATTGATCTAATAATTGTTTAACTTCATCCGCATACTCAGTCATCGAAATCGCTTGCCCGTCTGCCGCTCTCGATTTTCCAAACCCCCATAAATCAAGCGTAATTACACGAAAATTTTGTTTTAATCCCGTCTGTTGCGGTTCCCATAAATGTTGATCTGTTGGAAATGCATGAATTAGTACAAGCGGAAAACCTGTCCCAACGTCGCTATAAGATATCGTGCTTGTTTGTTTCGCTGAAACGGCAGTCATAAAGAATCCCATAAATAAACTGAATAAAACAACATAGAAACGTAGCATGAAACAAAGTCCTTTAATAAAATAAGGACTGCATTGTAAATTAATAAAATTTATTTTGCCTCAAGTATTGCCGCAACGCCCATACCACCCGCAGTACAAATAGAAATAAGTCCTCTGCCCTGCCCACGTTGCTGCAACATTTTCGCAAGATCTGCCACAATTCTAGCACCAGTTGCCGCGAAAGGATGACCAAGCGCAACGCTGCCGCCTTTGATATTCAATTTGCTTTGATCAATCGAACCTAGCGCTTCTGTTCTATGCAAAACACGCTTGCAATAGTCATCGGATTCCCATGCTTTCAATGTGCAAAGTACTTGTCCCGCGAATGCTTCATGAATTTCATAGAAATCAAAATCCTGTAAAGAAAGCTGATGTCGTTGTAATAATTTGCTGACTGCAATAGTGGGTGCCATCAACAACCCTTCGCCATGCACAAAATCAACTGCCGCCACTTCAGCATCGACAAAACGTGCCAGCATAGGCACATTCAATTCTTTAGCCGCTTCTTCACTCACTAAAAAAACAGCCGCTGAACCATCCGTCAATGGACTGCTATTGCCTGCTGTTAACGTTCCTTTATTCGAGCGATCAAAAGCGAGCGGTAATTTTCCCAGCTTTTCTAGCGTAGTATCTTCACGTAATATTTTATCGCGCTTTATCCCATTCAATTCAAAAACCAGATCATCATAAAAACCGTCTTTAAAAGCAGCGACACCAGTTTGATGACTTTTCAAAGACAACTCATCTTGTAAAACACGTGAAATTCCCCATTCTTTTACCATTTTTTCGCAATGTTCGCCCATCGATAAATGCGTACGTGGTTCAACTACCGCAGGAAAATCCAGTTTAAAATCACTTGGACGTAAGCGAAAAAAAGCCTGGATTTTTTGCCAAGTTGTTTTCGCCATTTTAATACGTAATATTTTTTGGGCTAATGCTCTTTTTAACATGATAGGCATATCACTATTTGTATCGACTCCGCCTGCGATACCGTGATTAATTTGTCTGTTAGAAATTTTCAAGGCAATTTGCGAAACGGCTTCCAGACTCGTTCCACAAGCACGTTGCAATGTATAACCCGGTGTGTGCGCATGCAGTGAAGTACCAAGAACACATTCACGCGCCAAATTCCAGTTTGACGAACTATTAATGACAGCACCGAGCGCGACATCACCAATAATTTTTCCATCGAGATGCATTTTAGTGATTAATGCTTGCAATGTTTTAGTCATTAATTCTTGCGTTGTTATATCACGATAATCCGTGAATGATTTAACAAAAGGAGTCCTGATTCCTCCCGCAATGTAAACTGGGCGTGTATTCATAAATACCTCGTATTAGCATCCATTCCAAGGGATAAGATAACATACCCGCTGATTGCAATAGAAAACATTTCAAGAGATACTAAATGATAGGGGCATTTTCTTACACGGAAAAAAACCAGTGCAAAATTCAGCAAAAGTCTATCTTAAAAATAATGACCTCATTTGTGAAGGAGAATGGAATCTCGCGAATCTTTCTCTGTTAGAAAAATCATTTGCGACAATCAAATTACCGAGCAAAACCGCGCTTAAAATCAATGGCAGTGCGATAACCAAAATGGACAGTGCGGGCGCATGGTTTTTATGTAAATCGATAGGCTCCGCGAAACCGCAATTAGAAAATTTTTCTGAACAAGCACAAACACTCATTAAATTAGTCGAACAAAGCCGGGACAAAAGCAAAAATGTACCTAAGCTGGTAAAACCAAACTGGCTGTTCCGACTCGGCAAGCTAACAATGTCCCAGCTCGATGAGTTTCGTGATTATCTTGCTTTTATCGGAGAATTATCTGTCGAGACATTAAATATTGCATTGAATCCAGTGCGCATACGCTGGAAAGCTTTTTTTAGCAGCATTGATAAAACCGGTTATCAGGCATTACCAATCATTGGCTTACTCTCTTTTATGATTGGTGTGGTATTGGCGTATCAAATGGGAGTACAACTCAGAACCTATGGCGCAAATGTTTTTATCGTCGATTTGCTTGGACTTTCTGTTCTGCGTGAGTTTGGGCCTTTATTAACTGCCATTATGGTCGCGGGCCGAACTGGCTCGTCTTTCACTGCAGAACTTGGCAGCATGAAAGTCAATCAAGAAATTGATGTATTAAACACGATGGGCGTGACGCCTGCCGAATTATTATTAATCCCTAAAATTATGGGACTTTTAATCGCCTTACCCTTATTAACTATTTGGGCCGATATTTTTGGAATTTTGGGCGGCATGTTTATGGCGAACAATGTACTTGGCATTAGCTGGCACGAATTTTTGCTCCGTTTCCAACATCAAGTCCCACTGCGCGCACTGTTAATTGGAATGGGTAAAACCCCTGTTTTTGCGTTGATTATTGCAAGTATCGGATGTTTTCAAGGTATGTCAGTACAAGATAATTCTGACAGCATCGGTAAAAACACTACAAAAAGCGTGGTTTTGGCGATCTTTTTTATTATTGTGGCAGATGCCATTTTCTCTGTGATCTTTAGTAGATTACAACTATGACAGCAGAATCCATTATTGAAATTAAAAACCTAAAAACGCACCTGGGAGACACATGGGTTCACAAAGACGTGAATCTTTCCGTAAAACGCGGCGAAGTACTCGTCATTATCGGCGGCAGTGGAACAGGAAAAACTGTTTTGTTACACGAAATGATTGGGTTACTCAAGCCAACCTCAGGATCCATTCGCATCTTTGAACATGAACTGACAACAGCAACACGAAGCACTCTGCTTGCGATTCAGCGTCGTTGGGGTGTTTTGTTTCAACAAAATGCGTTATTTAGTTCTCTGACGGTTTTAGAAAATACCTCTTTTCCATTAAAAGAACATACCAAACTCGATGAAGACACCATCCGTCAACTTGCCTTACTGAAAATTGTCTTAGCAAGCTTACCTGCTGAGGCAGGCAATAAATATCCGTCGGAATTAAGCGGTGGTATGCAAAAACGTGCGGCGCTCGCCCGTGCTATTGTTTTAGACCCAGAATTATTGTTTCTTGATGAACCAACGGCGGGACTGGATCCAAATAAAGTGGTGGCTTTTGATGAGTTAATGATAAACTTACAGACAACGATGGGCTTAACTATTGTCATGGTGACGCATGACATTGAAAGCCTGAAACGAACTGCCGACCGCGTTGCTTTTTTAGGGGAAGGAAAAGTTCTATGTATAGATACGCCAGAAAAAGTGATGGCCAATCCGCATCCCCTAATCCAAGAATTTTTCAAAGGCAGTGAGAAACCCTTATGATCAGCGAGGAACTCGATCACAATGGATACTAAAGTTAATTACACGATCATCGGTTCTTTTGTTATTATTTTATTTTCTTTTTTCGTCTTGGGAATTATCTGGCTTTCCGCCGGTTTTTCCAATCAAACCTACACAACCTATCAAGTCAACATGCAAGAAGCCGTCACCGGGCTCAATCAAGATGCTGTGGTGGAATATAACGGCGTTAACGTCGGCAATGTTAAAAGTATTAAGCTTAATAAAAGAAATCCCAATTTTGTTGAACTTCTCTTGGATGTGCAAAGTGATACACCTATCACCCAAGGTACTATTGCGACATTAAGCACACGCGGCATTACAGGTATTACCTATATTTCCTTGAAAGATAAAGGCACCGATTTATCGCCAGTGGTCGTGACAAAAGATCAATCCTACCCAATTATCAAAACAGGTCCTTCTATTTTCTTGCAAATTGATACTGCGGTACGTGATTTGACAACGAGCGTGAAACAAGTCAGTGAGTCATTCAAAGCATTTTTCGATAAAGATAATTTAAAATCCATGAAAGAAATTTTGAGAAACACGGCAAGTATTTCAAATAACCTCGCACAAAATAATGAAATACTGAATAACATTTTAGAGAATACGCAAATTGCGACTGCAAGATTTCCGATGCTGATCCAATCCAGTGAACGCACTCTACAAACGCTTCAGACACAAACATTACCGGAGACCAATCGCATTATTGCAAATCTCGATACGATTGCGAATAATTTATCTGTCTTATCAAGTGATTTAAAAAACAATCCATCGATATTAATTCGTGGTAAACAACCATCAACACTCGGTCCAGGTGAAAAATAATGAAAAAAATTTTTTTGCTAATTATCGTATTTACGCTTAGCAGCTGCAGCATCTTCTCGCCCGTTAAAGTCGAACAGCCAACAACCTATGTATTAAATACGTTGCCAAAACCCACTATAAAAAAATCACGTCGCATCACATTATTGGTGATGTCACCTACGACGAATCCTATTTATAGAACAACCAATATTGCTTACACCACACACCCTTACCAAGTGGCCTATTTTGCGAAAAATGTTTGGGCAGAGCCGCCTGCTGATATGATTTATCCATTGATGATTCAAACATTACAAAATACGCGGCATTTTCATGCAATTGCGACGACATCCAGTCCTGGTAACTCTGATTATGTGCTTAACACACAAATCATGCAGTTATTACAAGATTACACACAAGGCTGCGGGTTACTTTATTTAACTGTCCGTGCACAAATTACGAGTACAGCAACCAATCGCATTATTGCCACGAAAGAATTTACTATTGTTGAAGCTTTTCCTCCAAAAAACCCTTACTATGGCGTCGTAGCAGCAAATCATGCAACAGCAAGCATGTTGCGACAACTTGCTGAATTTTGTGTACGCACGATTTAATTTAATTTTTTGGATGGAGATTTAGATTTTATGAAACTATATTATTCGAAAGGTGCCTGCTCATTGGCAGTACGAATTTTAATAAATGAATTACAGATCCCCTGTGAATATGAAGCGGTCAATTTAAAAACCAAGCAAACAGCAAGCGGAGCCGATTTCCTTAAAATTAATCCAAAAGGTTCTGTTCCTGCACTTCTGTTAGATAACAATGTGTTGTTAACTGAAAATGCGGCTATTCAACAATATCTTGCGGATACGTATAAAGCGACTCAGTTGTTACCACCCGTTGGCGATCAAAAACGTTATACGGTATTAGAATGGTTGAATTTTATTTCCACCGAATTACATAAAAGTTGTGGACCTATATTTAATCCCAATATTCCTGAACAACTCAAAGAAGATGGCTTTAGACCTTACCTAAAAGCAAAAATTAATTTTGTTGAACAGCAACTCAGCAAACAAAAATTTATTGCTGGCGATCACATGACGATTGCAGATTGTTATCTTTTTGTTATTTTAAGCTGGTTGCCAATGTTAAAAGTGGATATCTCTGGGTTTCCTAAAACAGTGCAATATATTGAAAATTTACAAAAACGTGAATCTGTCATTCAGTCATTACAAGAAGAAGGCATTTTGGAAAAAACGCCGAATTAAAATTAATGTTGGGCACGATCGATATCGTGCCCAAAAGAAAGAGCTAAAATGAACGAAATTAAAATTCCTACGTGGCCACCTCAATACACCATTAAAAAGCATCCGCTCACCAGACGCGTCAAATTAAAAGCTTCGCAACAAAAAGGCTTAGAACTCATTGTGCCGATGCGTTTTAACATCAAACATGTTCCCAGTATTCTCTTGGAAAATAAAGCCTGGATTGAGAAACAACTTGCTTCGTTTCAATTGCATCCCTCAGAACAAGAATTACCGGATAAAATTATTTTAGCTGCGCTCAATCAAACATGGAGTATTTTTTATATTGAAAGCAGTGACAATTTAAAAATAATTGTTCGACCGCATCAAGAACTTGTTTTACTAGGAAAAATTAATAATAAAGAACACTGTAAAAAAATACTTATCGCATGGCTAAAAAAATTAGCCAAAATTCATTTAGCAGAAAAATTAAAAAATCTCAGCGTACAAACCAATTTACCTTACACCAAATTGACTATTCGCGATCAACAAACACGTTGGGGAAGTTGCACCACAGATAAACATATTAGCCTAAATTATAAATTATTGTTTTTACCTGCGCATTTAGCAACGCACATTCTAATTCATGAATTGTGTCACACTGTTTATCTTAATCACTCAGAAAAATTTTGGCGGTTGGTTGAAAAATTTGATCCGGATTTTGAAACGCATCGTCGTTTGATGAGGAAAGGCGAGGGATTTGTTCCGGCTTGGCTATACTAAATCCAGATGCCAGCGTGCTTCTAGCTGGCATCTGGTGATGAGTCTACCCCAACCCCGCATTCGTTAATGTATCCATCACAGTGTCAGCAAGCATTTGATGCACCACAGCGCTAGGATGCAAAGGATCCCAGAACACATACTGGTTTGGATTATCACATGGCGGTTCGCTGATATTGTAGGTTTGTAACAAGCTAGGAGAATTTAAAATATAATCACTTACGCCGGATGTCTTTGCAAATTTGGCTTGCAATTCTAAATTTAAATTTCTTTTTGCTGTCGTGACTTTCAAACATGCATCACTCACGTCAGTAATCGACTGGTGATATTTTTGATTATATTTATCTGGATTTGCCACTAAATCATCAAAGGTACTATACACATCCATCTCGACAAATTTAATAGTCGGATATTTATTTTGTAACTGAACAATGGTATCTGCCAATTTTTGATTATGCAAAACGGTCACAGCATGTAATGCAGCTTGCGACTGTTTCATTTTCGCGTAGGGTGTTTTTCCTAAATCAGGTAAATTTAAAATTAAAAAATTTTGCGCTCCCTGTCCGATCAATGAAGTCATCGACCAGGCAATTTTATTAACGACTTTAGTCGTCATTTCATTCACACCCTGTTCATGTTCAAATAAATAATCATTCGCACCAATCCAAATTACGTAAAGAATTTTTGATTTGTCAGCAATCATGGAATGCAAATAATACGAAATCAATTCACCTTCGAGAGTGGTGGGCGCTATAAAACGATTAGATGATGGGGCATGCAATATCGCCGTTGCGCCGCCATAAGCATAATTCGCATACGCAGTGTAGTATTTATCATAATATGCCTTGCCGACATCTTCAGCCCAGGTTGGACCATTCGAAAATCGACCTTGAAAATACGGCGGTGATGGCGGAAATATTTTAGTAAGATGATATAAATTACCGTTGTCACTCAAGCTGTCGCCAAAAAAAATAATTTGTTTAAACGGCGCTGCAAATGCAGTTGAGCAAAAAAATAAAGCTAAAAATAGGATAACTATTTTTTTCATGTTGATACCCTCCTTGTAGATATTAAGCGGCCAGTATAAACCAAATAAAGTAGAGGTGCTATTGCATCGCTCGCATGCATCCACTATCTTTGACGAATTATTTTTAAAAATGGATTTTTATGTTTACTAAATTCAAACCAATTCCTGCAAATAATGCAGCTAAATTTGCTGAAAATAAAGGCGATACAACGGGACTGGATCATGTCATCGATATCCAAGAGAACACAGAATTATATTATTTCGCAAAATTTTCTCAGAAAGAATTGGAAGAACTCTGTGATAAAGACGGAAAATCTTTCATCAAAGACCATCACAAAACCGTGGAACAACTCGAAAAGATTATTGCTGAATATTGGAAAACACAGTGGTATTTTCGTGTTGAAAACTGGTTTGCGAATGCATCTAATTTACTCTATGTAATTTTTCAAATTAACACCGCTGGAGAAGGTGTTCCAAGCTTAGTCAACGCATTTATTCCAAATGTGACGATCGATCCTTCCGTCAGCGCAGGGATTGGCATACCAACTGCATTACTAAGCACATCGCTCTATACATTGGCATTTTCTGCCTATCGGCAAGCCATTATTGAAACCTTGCAATACGCGCATTCCACGCCATACTGTGAACGCCCAGCCAATGCTTATCTCTACGCAAAAGCATCACCTATGGGTGCTCTCACTAAAACGCTAGGTTATCTTTTCAATACCACAACGCTCTTAGTTACGAATCTCACAGGCACTATGAGTGAAATTGTTGATATCAGTGACAAAATCAATGCATTACCGACACCGCTTAATTGGCTTGTTATCCTAAGTGTCTTATATTTTGGAAATAAATATTATAAAAATTACATGAATCAGGACTATTACAATGGTCTAAAAAACTGGATTGATTTTTTAAGCAATAAAGATAATCAACCCTGGCTACTTGCTGAAATTGCTCAAGGTAATATTGCAACGCCTATCCAAGTTTTTTTACAAGGCATCAGTGCCATTGGCTTACGCACTTACCCCTTGTTTTATTACCTCTCACTTGCTTCCGCTACGGCCTTAGGCGGCTGGATTCCTGCGCCGCTGGTTGCGGCATTAGTGACCTGGCATAGCTTATGCGCGCTTTATCCCGAAACATATAAATTTTACATGCATGATAAAATTAAAGTGAGAGAATTGATTAGAGAAAAGATCAAACCACTTCTTGAACTTTTAAAACAAACCAATCCAAACCTGACAGAAAAAGAATTAGAAGCTGCCGCAAAAAAAGAATTTAATAAAATTAGAAAAGAATATGAAGCGGAAATTATTCGTGAACACGGCCGGGCTTATGTATTAAAACAACCTTTTACCGTCATGTCCATCGCCTGTCGAACTGCAATCGGCGGTTATCTGGGTTGGCAATCCGGTGTCGCTGCCACAGTTGGCATAGGGGGCATAGCTATCCCGATTGTCGGTACCATCGTTAGTGCAAGTGTGTTAGGCGGATTACTTTATCGGGCTGAAGCAGAACGCATCATGGATAAATTTATTCATCTCCACATGGAAGAAGAAAAAAATGGCCCAGAAGAAAAAGTTAAACCTACTTGTTGCGAAACCGCCAGTGATGCATTTGCCAAATTAATCAATATTACTAATGGGATTGTCATGGCAACATCAATGATGGGTACGGTTAAGCGAGTCATCGAGATGCAAGGTGTCCCGCCTGTCACCGCAAAACCTCTTTTTATTGCTTGCTCAGTGGCAGCTATTGAAAGAGGCGCGCAATCCATTGTATACAACGAAAAAAAGGTCGAGCAAACGACACGTGATGTCTTCGTTCCAGTCAGCTGTTCTTCCTCTCCGCATGCCATATTTAATCATACGCAAGCCTACTCTGGAGTACCTGCCGAAGAAAAAGCAGAAAGTATCGAGCTGCAACCTATTGCTACACCCAGACAAGCATCGCCAGTATGACTTTCACAAACGGCATAATACGGTTAAAATGCCGAAAAATTAATAATGAATAACCGATTCCTATGATTACTTTACGCAATATAATCTTACGCCGAGGCACTTATGTGCTCCTCGATAATGTCAATTGGACGATCTATCAAAAGCAACGCATTGGTATTATCGGCGCAAATGGCTCGGGCAAATCTAGCTTATTTTCCATGTTATTAAACCAATTACACGCGGAAAGTGGCGATTTAGAAATACCGCGTCAACTTAAGATCGCACACGTCCAGCAAGAAACACCCGGTTATGAAAAATCCGCATTGGAATTTGTGCTGGATGGTGATGCAGAATTGCGTTCGCTCGAACGAGAATTACTCGATGCAGAGCAACACAACGATGGCACGCGTATCGCGCATTTGCATGAAAATCTCAGCAAAATTGATGCGTATTCCGCACCGGCACGCGCGGCACAATTATTGGCAGGACTTGGTTTCAGTCATGAAGAACAGCATAAATCTGTCAGTGATTTCTCAGGCGGCTGGCGTGTCCGCTTAAACCTGGCACAAGCGCTCATGTGTCGCTCCGATGTTTTGTTATTGGATGAACCGACTAACCACTTGGATTTAGATGCTGTGCTCTGGCTTGAAAACTGGCTACAAAGATATTCTGGTACGTTGTTGTTAATCTCCCATGACCGCGAATTTCTCGATCAAACTGTCGATCACATTGCGCATATCTGTAATCAGCACCTTGAACTTTATACCGGTAATTATTCCACATTTGAAAAAACACGCGCGGCACAAATATTATTGCAACAAGCCGCCTATGAAAAACAACAAAAACAAATTGCGCATATGCAGAGTTATGTCGATCGTTTTCGTTATAAAGCCTCCAAAGCGCGCCAGGCACAAAGTCGTATTAAAGCAATCGAACGACTTGAATTAGTCAATGCTGTGCAACTGGATTCGCCTTTTCATTTTCATTTTAAAGAGCCAGAGCAATGCCCTAATCCATTACTACGCTTAGAAAATGCGTCTATTGCGTATGGTGATAAAACTGTCTTAAGTAACTTGAATTTAAGTATAGGCCCTGAAGATCGGATTGCAATTTTAGGGCCCAATGGCGCGGGAAAATCCAGCTTAATTAAATTATTGGCCGGTGACATTGCACCCGCAACGGGGATTCGCGAAACCAGTGCTGGTGTCAAAATTGGTTATTTTGCTCAGCATCAGGTGGACCATTTACAATTAAATGAAACGCCGCTCACCCATTTAAAATTAATTGCACCCACCAGTTCCGAACAGGAATTACGAACGTATTTAGGTACTTTCGGATTTCTGGGTAACAGTGTCTATGATCAGGTAAAAATATTTTCGGGCGGCGAAAAATCGCGGCTCGCCCTCGCGCTGCTCGTTTGGAAAAAACCCAATTTATTATTATTGGATGAGCCGACCAACCATCTGGATTTAGAAATGCGTAATGCCTTGAGTATTGCTCTGCAAGAATATCAAGGCGCCATGCTCATTGTGTCGCATGATCGTTTTTTAGTGCGCACCAGTGCTGATAAATTAGTGTTAGTTGCCAATGGCGAATTAAATGATTTTACTGGCGATCTCAATGATTACGAGAAATGGTTATTTGAATTTCGCAGACAAGGTATGCCAGCAGCAGGCAAATCAGAAATTTCGAAAAAAACCCAACGTCAATTGGATGCGAAGGAACGTGAATTACGTCGACCGCTCGAACAAAAAATAAAAACGTTAGATGCACAGCTTGAAAAATTACAGAAAGAATTAATTGAAAATGAAACTGTTTTAGCGGATATCACACTCTATGAACCGCAGCATAAAGAACGTTTACAACGATATTTGTTGTCCCAGGCAACTCTGAAAAAAGAATTGCAACTTACCGAAGATGCATGGCTGCTAGCGTGCGCAGAACGAGATAATTTTAACTCATGACAAATTTAATTACCCTAGATAATGTTTCACTTGCGTTTGGTCTGGATGTTTTACTGGATCACGTCAAATTACAAGTTGCCACGTCCGAGCGAGTTTGTTTAATTGGCCGTAATGGTGCAGGCAAATCGTCATTACTCAAAATCATTGAGGGTGCGATGGCACCCGATAGCGGCACAATTTGGCGTAAACCCAATTTGCGTCTCGCGCGTCTCGCACAGGAGTTACCGCAAGATGTGGATTTAAGCGTTTATCAATATGTTGCGGAAGGACTTGCTGAGACAGGTAAATTGCTAGCGGATTATTTTGCATTGACGCATCGTTTAGAACATTCACATACAGAAAACGATTTGAAAGAATTGGAACGATTACAACATGCGATTGATGCAAAACAAGGTTGGCATTTTGAGCAGGAAATTAAAACGATATTAGAACGCTTGGAATTATCACCAGACCAACCGGTTGCTGCCTTATCCGGTGGTTGGCAGCGTCGTGCAGCACTCGCCCGTGCGTTAGTCACCAATCCTGAATTATTGTTATTAGATGAACCGACCAATCACTTGGATATTGAAGCGATTCAATGGCTGGAAACACAATTACTGGCTTGCAATATAGGTCTTATTTTCATTACCCATGATCGCGCATTACTACAACGTCTTGCGACTCGTATTATTGAATTAGACCGCGGTCAACTGACCTCCTGGCCTGGCGATTACGCTAATTTCTTGCGTCGTAAAGAAGAAATGTTGCATGCTGAATCGAAACAAAATGCGGAATTTGATAAAAAGCTCGCGGATGAAGAGCGCTGGATTCGTCAGGGAATTAAGGCGCGTCGCACACGAAATGAAGGCCGCGTTCGTGCGCTCATCGCTTTGCGCAACACACGTGCGAAACGCCGTGAAGTGCAAGGCAAAGCGAATTTTGATTTACATGATGCAGAGAAATCTGGGCAATTAGTCATTGAAGCAAAAAATATTTCGCAAGAATATGATAATAAAATTATTATAAAAAATTTATCGTTGCGTATTATGCGTGGTGATCGAATTGGTTTGATTGGTCCGAATGGTATAGGTAAAAGTACGGTGCTGAATATTATATTATGTTATTTCGAGCCGCAAAAAGGTTCTGTCAATCAAG
>CAZAXX010000058.1:0-14796 GCA_964489265.1 uncultured Coxiellaceae bacterium | reverse complement strand
CCTAGATAAATGACTGTCCACGACAGAACCCGGCTTATTGGCTGACTCTATCTTTTTTTTCGGCGGAGACTGTATGGATACCCAAGTTGAAATTCGCCCTGGGCGTCTTCTAAATATTTTTCAAAAAATTAATCCTGCTAGTGATACCACTGTTTTTTTTATTCATGGCATGGGCGGTCGTGGCCAACAATGGCATAATCAAATCAGCCTTTTTAGCGATACTTGCTCTGTCATTATTCCAGATTTATTCGGTTTAGCGGGTAGTGCAAAACCACGATCTTATTTTTCTAATCCGTATACTTTCTCAGAGTTGGATAAAGATCTGCATGCCTTGTTTGAACGCTATCAAAGTAAAAAAAATATTGTGCTCGGTCATTCTTATGGTGGTGCGTTTGCGGTATCTCTCGCATTTGATCATCAAGATAAAATCAATCAATTAATTTTAATCGACCCAGTTCGTGCAGAGCCAAAGCTGCAAATTCCAGTTGTTTTTCACTTGCCGGTGTTTATCCTGAGTTGGCTGAGACCTTCGCTGGAAAAAGGTTTTAATCAAGCTGCATTCGCTGCAACAACGAATCCCGCGTTAATCGAAGAAGAAAGAAAGGCGAGCGAAGCGAATCGGTTATATGTGATTAAAGCGATGGTGAATGGCATGAAAAAAATTCGCAAAATTCCTGTTGATCAATTGAATGTGCCCACGCTGATTGTGATAGGTGAATCGGATAAAGTGATTTTACCAGCGCAAATTACGGAGTTTTATCGCACTTTACCGCAGGTTGAATTTCAAATTATTCCGAATGCAGCGCATATTCCTATGCTGGAACAACCGCAACAAACTAACCAAGTCATCATGCAATTTCTAAAAAACGCTTAATTTTCCGTGTCTTCGTCTGCCGCTACGGTGGTTTTTCCTTCTTTTTCTCGCATTTTTTGTGTCAGATAGTGGTAAAAAGTGGTTTATTGTGGGAAATGGTGGTATATTCAAAATTATGAAAGGATCAGATTCCCGGTAAAAAAGAGTAACCCTCTATCAGCAAGGAGAGTAACGTGTTTAGAGGCGTCAACGGAATCAACATCGATGCAAAGGGTAGAATCGTTATGCCTACCCGCTACCGCGAGCGGTTATTGGAAAGCCGCAACTGTGTCGTTTTGACCATTGATACCGAAGAAAAGTGTCTGTTGCTCTATCCTTTAAACGCTTGGGAAATCATCGAAAGCAAATTAGCAGAACTCCCAAGTTTTAACCCCACAGCTCGTCGAATCCAACGATTACTCATTGGCCATGCAACAGAGGTTGAATTAGATGGTAATGGTCGTATACTGTTGCCGCCTTTGTTACGTGAGTACGCGGGACTTTCGAAACATGCGATGTTGATTGGGCAAGGCAAAAAATTTGAAATTTGGGATGAAACGCATTGGCAAGAACGGCGTGGTCAGTGGTTAACGGAAGATACGAATTCCGATCCATTGATACCAGACGAAGTTAAAAAACTGTCATTGTGAGATAAAAAATATGGTGGCATGCAGAATGAAAGAAACATTTAACGAACATCAGCCGGTGATGCTGAACGAAGTTATTGAGAACTTCGCAATTCAGCCAGCGGGTGTTTATCTTGATGCTACCTTCGGTCGCGGCGGACATGCACAAGCAATATTGAATTTACTCGGGCCAAATGGCCGTTTACTTGCGATGGATAAAGATCCTGAAGCAATTGCTTATGCGCGCACACAATTTGCAACTGATAAACGATTCATGATTCAGCATGGTTCTTTTGCTGAAATGGCACAATTTGTTGGAAAGCAAAATCTGGTTGGCAAAATCAATGGAATTCTGCTTGATTTGGGTGTTTCATCGCCTCAGTTGGATGACCCGGATAGGGGCTTTAGTTTTAAACGTGCGGGTAAATTAGATATGCGCATGGATCATTCGCGCGGTGTCGATGCTGCAACCTGGATTGCAACGATTGCAGAAAAAGAATTAGCAGATGTGCTTTGGGAGTATGGTGAAGAACGGTTTTCCCGCCGCGTGGCAAAAGCCATTGTGATTGCGCGTGCAGAAGCACCGATCACAACGACTGCAGAATTAGCGGCAATTATCGCAAAAGCAATACCAGCCTGGCAGAAAGGAAAACATCCGGCAACTCGCAGTTTTCAAGCGATTCGGATTGCTGTGAATAAAGAATTGGAAGATTTGGAATTGGGATTAAAACAGGGCATGGAAGTGCTCGGTATCGGTGGACGTTTATTGGTAATTAGTTTTCATTCGCTGGAAGATCGAATTGTAAAACATTTTATGCAACGTGAAGAACGCGGCATTGAAATTCCGTCAGATTTGCCGATTAAACATGTCGATATTGAAGTTAGCTTCAAACGATTGGGTCGTGCAATAAAGCCTAGCGAAAAAGAAATTGCAATGAACCCGCGTGCTAGAAGTGCCATTTTACGAATAGGGGAGAAACTACTATGAACGCAGCAGCTCGCTTATTAAATCAAGGTGTTTTATCGCGCGGCTGGGTGATTTCGATATTTTTGAATCGATCGCAAATGCCGTTAGTGGTGATAGCGTTTAGTGTGTTGATGTCCGCGTTAAGCGTGATTTATATCACGAACAACGTGCGTAGTTTGAATGCGAATATCGAGCAGACGTTGATTGAACGTCAACAACTACATATTCAATGGGGACAGTTATTACTTGAGAAAAGCACTTGGATCATGCAAGCCCGCATTCAACATGTTGCGGAAGGCAAGCTTGGCATGATGATTCCGGATCATAAATCGGTGGTAGTTGTTAACGAGTGAAATACAAATTAAACATAGAATTAAGTGCTTGGCGCTTTTACCTGCTGAGTTTCTTCATCCTTCTCATTGTTGCGGGATTGATCTTACGCATGATCGATCTCGCTGTCATCAAACGGAATTTTTTACAAACCCAAGGTAATGTGCGTTCCTTGCGTGTCGTGACGGAACCTGCTTTTCGCGGCATGATTACCGATCGCAATGGTTATCCGTTGGCAATTAGTACGTCGGTTTTTTCTGTGTGGGTAAATCCAAAAGAATTTTCTTTTAAATCTTCGTCAATCAAATCGCTCGCAACTCTTTTGGAAATGTCGCCTAAAACCATTCAAACCCAATTAGAACGTTCTAAAAATAAAGGGCGTGAATTTGCTTATGTTAAGCGTGAGCTTTCACCTGGTATGGCAAAAGAAATCAAATCACTTAAAATTCCAGGTGTTTATTTGCAACAGGATTACAAGCGTTTTTATCCAGAAGGTGAGGTTGCAGCGCATGTGCTTGGCTTCACAAATATAGATGATAAAGGACAAGAAGGATTGGAGCTTGCCTATAACGATTGGTTAACCGGGTTGCCAGGAAAAACACTCGTCGTTAAAGACCGCTTGGGACGTATCATTAGTGATGTGCAGGAAATCCAAAAGCAAAGACCAGGTAATGATTTAGTATTAAGTATTAATCGTCGAATTCAATATTTGGCGTATCGTGAATTAATGGATGGCGTGCAAAAAAATATTGCTTCATCTGCATCTGTCGTTGTTTTAGATGTAAAAACCGGCGAAATATTAGCAATGGTTAATCAACCTTCGTTTAATCCAAATAAAATAGCCAATCAGCCGAAAGATAGTTTTCGTAATCGTGCGGTGACTGATAGTTTTGAACCGGGTTCAACAATTAAAGCATTTAGTATTGCGAGCGCATTAGATAGTGGCCAATTCAAGCCGGATTCTGTGATTGATACCCATCCAGGCTGGATGACGGTCGAGCATCATCTGGTGCGTGATGAACATAACAATGGATTATTAAATTTAAGCCAAATCTTGCAACTTTCCAGTAACGTCGGCATGTCCAAAATTATTTTGTCATTGCCACCGCAACAGCTCTGGAATTTATTACATCGCGTGGGATTTGGTGAAACAACCGGTATCGGATTTCCAGGCGAACAAAGTGGCAGATTGATAAAGCGTCCTGTCTGGAAACCATTCGCACTGGCAACCTTATCGTTTGGTTATGGTGTTTCAGTAACGGCATTACAAGTTGCACATGCGTATGCAACGATTGCAAATGACGGTGTGAAAATTCCACTGTCCTTAGTGCGCGTTAAAAAAATCCCAACTGGTGAGCAAGTCATAGATAAAAAAATTGCGCATGAAATGCTAGAGTTATTGCAGTCAGTTCTTGCGAAAGGCGGTACCGGTCAACCTGCGCGGGTGCCGGGTTATCTTGTCGCTGGTAAGACAGGTACAGCCTGGATAGCAGGTCCGCATGGTTATGATAAACATCGCTATACATCGACCTTTGTGGGTATTGCTCCCGCAAGTCATCCCCGTTTGGTTGTGGCAGTTGTGATGCATGAACCTAAGGGAAAACTGTATTTAGGCGGTTATGTATCAGGCCCGGTTTTTCAGAAAATTATGGAAGGCTCCTTGCGCATTTTAAACGTCCCACCCGATGATCCAGAATCATTACAGCCCAAGTCAAAATCAGTCACTTAACTCTCGCTTTTCTTAAGGTTTTCTTAATACTGAACGACAAACCTGACCCTTAAGAAGTCCTTAATCTTCTAATTGTTACAATTATAACCATAAGAAGAAATTGGATAGACGAGGGGTGGCATGCCACGTTCCATGAAAGAGCGATTACAAGAGTCCTTGAATCTTATAGGTGAAAATTTTTCGGCAGAAGAATTGGCAACTATAGCAGAGGCTTTTTGTTCGCTAAATTTTGCAGACGAACAAGAATTAAAAGATCAACAAGCTGACGTCAGTGAAATTTTGGCAGAATGTTATGAGCATGGTAATGCGGAACTTGGTTTAGCACCTGATCGATGGAAAGCAAAAAAATATGGAAAACCATTTATAGGTAACAAAACCTGGAAGCGCACAGAACGTGCTTATACTTTATTTGGTTGGTTCACTTCAACTCGTTTATTCCTGTTACGTCTTAATCGAATTTTAGATCAATTTGGAAAAGGATTTTATGTCAATACAGTAGTTGATGTTGGTAACAATTTCTTTAATACAGTTTTCAATGCAGTTACGAATAACATCACCACACTGACAAGTATTGCCGGTCTCTCTTACGGTCTTGAATTGCTATTTGATATTGGCGTGGTGTTGAAGGCAACATTTCGGCCGACAGAAAAAGAAAAAGCCAATAATCCAAGTCGCTTTAGTCGTTTCATAAATACGCTTAAAAAAGATGACAGAATAGTTCGCATGGTGAATGCGGCTGTCTGGTTTGGTGTTAATTTTGCGGGCTTTTTTGTAAGTGGTGGTACGTCAGCAATTTTAAATATCAGTCTGTTTGCATTTGATGTGTGTATGGATGTTTATAAATATTATCGTGATAAACATAAATACGGTCTTTTGGCTCAGGTAATTCAAAAGAAAAAAACTGAAATTAAAAATGAATTAGAATATTTAAGTCCGGGTTCAGGTTATTACCTCAGTAAACAAAAAGAACTTCAAAAATATAATTGCATGGAAGCCCGTCTCAAAGAAAAAACACAGACGGTATCAAATAAACGGCGTTATGCTATTTGCATTAGTTTGGTTATTCTCGCAGGAATGGCGGTATTTTTATTCCCGCCCGCAGGTGCAACCGCTGTCGTTGGATTACTCGCAGTAAAAGCATTCGGCGCATCGATTGCAATGTTCGGTAGTATATTTGGTGGGTTAGGCAAACGAATTTTTGAAAAAATAATGGCGCCTAAGGAAATAGATAAAGAAATCGAAGCGCTAGCAAAACCCGCTGTCAAACATATCTCTTTACCTCCAGCTGTACCCACGAAGACTCCCGCCAATTCAGCTTCTTTCGAAAAAACCAGGGAAAAAATGGATGTTAAAGCACTTGCCCGTCATTCGGTCGTCACAAAAGCGAAGACCTTGCCAAGATGCCATGCCGCTGCCGCACAAAATGCCTTTGTCGATAGAAGACGCGTTATAGCAGTTGTATAGTTTTATCTATAACTTCCGTATAATGTGATTTTACTTCTTTATGACAAACACACTATGACGTTAGCTAACTTACTCGCAGATTTATATCCGAGTCTCCTGCAAAAAGAGATTACTATCACGCAATTATCACTGGATAGCCGGTTGGTTCAGGCGGGCGATTTATTTTTTGCATTTAAAGGAACCCATCAAGATGGACGTCAGTTTATTCAAGATGCTATTCAAAAAGGTGCGCGTGCTGTTTTGATGGAGGCGGACGACAAAGAACTTCATTGGCAAGACGATGTGCCAGTCATTTCAATCCCGGATTTAAAAACAAAAATAGGTGAAATTGCAGCGCGTTTTTATGGATATCCTGCGAATGATATTCGAATAGTGGGGGTGACGGGTACTAGCGGTAAAACATCGTGTACGCAATTTATTGGTTCGGTTCTAAAACATCTGCAAACACCCTGCGGAATTATCGGGACGTTAGGTAATGGTCTTTATGGTAATCTCCATGCGGGTAGTTTAACGACGCCGGATGCAATTACCTTGCAACGTACGTTTGCAGAATTTTTAAAGCAAGGCGCGAATATTACAGCAATGGAAGTTTCTTCGCATAGTCTTGATCAAGGTCGAGTAAATGGTATTGAATTTGAAGTCGGTGTCTTTACTAATTTAACTCGAGAACATTTAGATTATCACTTGACGATGGAAGCCTATGGCGCTGCAAAAAAACGGTTATTTTCGCAAAGCAAATACGCTGTCATTAATGCGGATGATGATTTTGGGCAAGCGTTATTAACCTCGCTCGCTACACAAAACAAGGTTATTTCGTATAGCACGCAGAATAATGCAGATGTGTGTGTTGAAGAACTTAAATTGAGTAGTCATGGAATGCACGTAAAAATCAACACGCCATGGGGTAGGGCAAATTTACAATCTTCTCTCGTCGGCCAATTCAATTTAAGTAATTTACTCGCAGTCATTTCTACCTTGTGTTTGCTGGATTTTCCATTATCTTCTGTGGTTGATTATGCAAGCCAACTACAACCCGTTCCTGGCCGTATGCAAGCATTAGGCGGACATACCAAGCCTTTGGTCGTGGTGGATTATGCCCATAAACCGGATGCATTAGAAAAAGTATTAATTGCATTGCGTCAACAATGCCAAGGCTATCTTTATTGCGTATTTGGTTGTGGCGGAGAACGCGATCGTGGTAAACGGCCCATTATGGCGTCGATTGCAGAACGTTATGCGGATCGGGTGATTGTGACGGATGATAATCCGCGTCATGAAGATCCTGCGCAAATCGTCGCGGAAATCATGCAAGGATTTTCAGATAAAAATAAAGTAATTGTGCAACATGATCGTTCTAAAGCGATTCACGACGTTATACAATCCGCCCTGGTAGGCGATTGTGTTTTGATTGCTGGTAAAGGTGCTGAAACCTATCAACAAATAGGTGATCAAAAGATTGCGTTCAGTGATGAGGAAAAGGTAAGAGAAGCATTACAGGAGAAATAATAAAATGCTGGTTTGGCTTAGTGAGTTGTTAGCAAAATATTTTCATTTTTTTCATGTCATTCAATATCTGACATTGCGAGCGATATTGGGGACGTTGACAGCGTTGGCTTTTGCGTTGTGGATTGGTCCATCCATGATTCGTTGGCTGAGCCGATATCATGTAGGCCAAGTTGTGCGTAAGGATGGTCCGCAAAGTCATTTATCAAAAGCCGGCACACCGACAATGGGTGGCACGTTGGTTTTGGTTACTATCACGTTGAGCACATTACTGTGGGTGGATTTGAGTAATCGTTATATCTGGTTACTATTGATTGTAATGCTAGGATTTGGCGCGATTGGTTGGTGGGATGATTATTTAAAATTATCGATGAAAAACAGTCGCGGACTTTCCGCACGCCGCAAGTATTTTTTCCAGTCTGTGCTGGGTCTCGGTGCTGCTATTTATCTTTATACAACAGCAACATCACCCGCTGAAACTGAGTTAGTTATTCCATTTTTTAAATCTGTTTTATTGCCATTGGGCCCGGTTTTTATTTTATTAGCTTATTTTGTGATTGTCGGTTCTAGTAATGCCGTGAATTTAACGGATGGTTTGGATGGACTTGCGATTTTACCCGCGGTGATGGTCGCCGCAGCATTGGGTGTCTTTGCTTATGCCAGTGGAAATATTAATTTTGCAAAATACTTGGCAATTCCCTATGTGCCCGGCGCTGGAGAACTCATTGTATTTTGTGGGGCTTTAGTCGGCGCTGGTTTAGGTTTTTTATGGTTTAATACGTATCCTGCGCAAGTATTTATGGGCGATGTGGGCGCATTGGCGTTAGGTGCAGCACTCGGTGTGATTGCAGTGATTGTGCGGCAGGAATTAGTTTTATTGTTGATGGGTGGAATATTTGTCTTGGAAACCGTCTCGGTTATTTTGCAAGTGGCATCGTTTAAATTAACTGGGAAGCGTATTTTTCGTATGGCGCCTATTCATCATCATTTTGAGTTAAAAGGTTGGCCGGAGCCGCGCGTGATTGTGCGGTTTTGGATAATTACATTCGTACTGGTATTATGCGGTCTTGCAACATTGAAGCTACGTTAGAAAGGTGAAGTATGACAGATTTACATGTGGTGGTGGGATTAGGTAGTTCGGGTTTTTCTGCCGTGCGTTATTTGATTCAAAAAGGCATTCCAGTTGCAGTGACTGACAGCCGCCAAAATCCGCCTAATTTAGCGGAATTTCTGCATGAATTTCCAAATGTGTCTATTTCTCTCGGTAAACTGGATGAAACTTTGTTAGCGAAAGCCGCCAAAATTGTGATAAGTCCTGGTGTTTCTTTAAAAGAACCTGCCATTGCTCAGCAAATTAGTCGTGGCACGCAGGTAGTCGGTGATATTGAATTATTTGCAGAAGCTACGAATGCGCCCGTCATTGCGATTACGGGCACGAATGCAAAAAGTACCGTCACGACCTTGGTCGGTAAAATGGCTGAAGCTGCCGGTGTTAACGTACAGGTCGGTGGTAATTTAGGTGTACCCGCATTAGATTTGACAATGGCTGGCACAGAATTATTTGTGCTGGAATTATCGAGTTTTCAATTAGAGACAACGTATTCATTGGCGCCTAAAGTAGCAACGGTTTTGAATATTACACCGGATCACATGGATCGTTATGCGAGCGTAAAAGATTACGCTGATGCAAAACACCGAATTTATTCTCATGCAGAAATTGCAGTGTGTAATCGTGATGATCCACAGACGGAATGTCATGATCCAAGCGTGAAGCGTAAACTCTATTTCACATTGAATGAGCCGAAGGCGAATGAGTTTGGTTTGCTAAATCAGCATGGCGATGCGTATTTGGCTTATGAAAATCAAGCGCTCATGCCCGTGCGAGAATTACCAATTTTAGGTCGCCATTATCAAGCCAATGCGCTTGCTTCGTTAGCGCTGGGTTTTGGTTATGGCTTGCCGATGCAGGCAATGCTTGAGACATTAATTCAATTTAAAGGATTACCACATCGTTGCCAGTTGGTGCGTAAGCGCAATGGCGTTTATTGGTATAACGATTCCAAAGGAACCAACGTCGGTGCAGCGCTTGCAGCAATCGATGGGTTGGGGCCTGAAATTCAAGGTAAATTAATTTTGATTGCAGGTGGTGTCGGTAAAAACGCGGATTTTTCACCGATGGTTCCCGCCATTGAAAAATACGTTAAAACAGTTGTTTTAATCGGTGATGCAGCACCTATTTTAGCGAAAGTTATCGGCGATCGTGTCGAAATTCGTTTTGCAAAAACGATGGAAGAGGCGATTGGTTTAGCGGATTCAGTTGCTGAATGTAATGACAGTGTTTTGTTATCTCCTGCTTGTGCGAGTTTCGATATGTTTAATAATTTCGAACATCGCGGTGAAGTTTTTGCGGAGCTTGTAGCAGCGTTATAAGTAACGGCTTTTGTTATCCTGAACGAAGTCTTTCGCTGGCATGACATGATAAATAATATCGAGTACTATAAGTAAACGCATTAACAGGGATTCCCATGCAAAACTCCTACGCCTCTCGTCGCGCGATGACTCCACCAGCGCCATATGATCGTTGGTTGATTTGTCTTGTTTTAAGCTTGGTTGTCATAGGTTTGTTAATGGTGGCATCGGCTTCCATCGTTGTATCAGATCAACAATTACATCAGCCTTTTTATTATTTTTATCGCCAGCTCATTCGGCTTATTTTGGGTGTGTTATTGGGCTGTATCGTGGTTCAATTTGAAATTGAGCAGTGGGTAAATATCAGTGGCATGCTGCTGGTAGGTACCATGCTATTATTAGCACTTGTGTTGTTGCCAGGTATCGGTCATTCAGTGAATGGGAGTATGCGCTGGATTGGTCTTGGACCGATTGGCGTACAAGTTTCTGAGTTAGCCAAATTTGCAGTTGTGGTTTACATGGCGAGTTACTTGGTACGACATAATCACGAAGTGAGAACCAGTTGGAGTGGTTTCGTAAAACCAATGGGTTTACTGGGCGTCATCGTTTTACTCTTGTTGAAAGAACCGGATTTTGGCGCGGCAGCTGTTATCATGGCAACAGCGCTCGGTATGATGTTTCTTGCTGGAATGCAACTCAGACATTTTGTGCTTTTATTCTTGGGTGTGTTGGGCATCTTATCCATTATCGCTATTTCAGCACCTTATCGATTACTACGCTTAACTTCATTTTTAAATCCGTGGGCAAACGCATTTGATAGCGGTTATCAGCTGACCCAATCTTTGATTGCATTCGGACGAGGTGGTTTTTTTGGTGTGGGCTTAGGAAATAGCATTCAAAAACTTTTTTACTTGCCCGAGGCACACACGGATTTTCTGTTTGCTGTTATTGCAGAAGAATTAGGCTTGGTGGGTATGCTGATCGTGACTGGATTATTCACGGCGTTGGTTTTGCGAATTTTATTTATCGGACGTCAAGCGCAACGCTTAGGGCGTCATTTTGCTGGATTTATGGCTTATGGCTTTGGGCTATGGATAGCTATTCAATTCATGGTCAGTATTGGTGTAAACTGCGGGGTTTTGCCGACGAAAGGATTGACGTTGCCATTAGTGAGTTATGGTGGCAGTAGCATGTTGGTTAATTGCATTGTGATTGCTTTGTTGATGCGAATTGATTATGAAAATCGCATGGTGGTTTTAGGGTTGCGTGATGAATAATTTACAGAATAATTTGCAAAGGGTATTGATTATGGCTGGCGGCACAGGGGGGCATGTTTTCCCAGGGCTTGCTGTTGCCAAACGATTACAAGAAGCAGGGGTTGAAGTACATTGGCTAGGAACCAGTAAAGGTTTAGAAGCAAAACTCGTACCAGAAGCTGGAATTCCTTTGCATTTTATTTCAATCAGCGGCGTGCGCGGTAAAGGGATCATCGATATTTTATTAGCTCCCGCGCGTTTAACAGTTGCAGTTTGGCAAGCATTGCGTATCATTCGCCAGCTAAAACCAGATATCGTGCTGGGGATGGGTGGCTTTGCCAGTGGGCCGGGTGGTATTGCAAGTTGGGTATTGGGTCGTCCCTTAGTTATCCATGAACAAAATGCGAAACCAGGCACGACTAACAAATGGTTAGCGCGGGTGGCAAAAAAAATTCTGGAAGGATTTCCTAATACGTTTTTACAACGTCAAAATGTAGTGACAGTGGGTAATCCAATTCGCCAGGAAATTTTGGCTTTGGCGGAACCTTCACATGAGAGAGGCAAGCCGCATTGTGCTTTATTGGCACTTGGCGGTAGTTTGGGCGCCTCGGCGATTAATCAATTATTGCCGAAAGCATTGGCTAAATTGCCGGTAGAAATTCGCCCTGAAGTCTATCATCAGACGGGCGAAAAACATTTTGCTGAAACGGTGCAAGCCTATAAGCAAGCGGGAGTTGATGCTAAAATTGTGCCATTCATTAAAGATATGGATGCCGCGTATCGCTGGGCCGATTTGGTATTTTGCCGGTCTGGTGCTTTAACGATAGCAGAATTATGTGCGGCAGGTGTTGGGGCGATTTTAGTGCCATTTCCACACGCGATTGATGACCATCAAACGGCAAATGCCAATTTTATGGCGGTGGCGGGCGCTGCAATTTTAGTTCAACAATCCGCATTAACAGAAGATAAGTTGGCTGATATTTTACAAGAATTTATTGAATTACCCGATCGTTGCCATGCGATGGCAAAAGCAGCATATAAATTACGCCAAGCAGATGCGACAGAAAAAGTGTTCGCGATCTGTGAGGAAGTTTGCAATATCGGATGAAGCAAAACCTTGAGAGGAGATAACTGTGAGTTGGACATTTGAAATGGGACGCATTAAGCATATCCACTTTGTTGGCATTGGTGGTGTGGGGATGGCTGGCATTGCTGAAGTATTGCTGAGCCAGGGATATCGTGTTTCAGGCTCTGACTTGGCAGATAATACCTTAACAAAGCGGCTACGTTCCATTGGCGCTGAAATTTTTCAAGGGCACTCAGCTGCTCATGTCATGCATGCAGATGTTGTTGTGCGCTCTTCCGCGGTTGATATGGAAAATCCTGAGTTAATAGCAGCACGTCAAGCGCACATTCCTATTGTCCCACGTGCAGAAATGTTAGGTGAATTGATGCGTTTTCGTTATGGTATTGCAATTGCGGGTACGCATGGCAAAACCACAACAACGAGTTTAGTCACCAGTATTTTAGCGGAAGAAGGTGTTGATCCGACTTTTGTGATTGGTGGACGGTTAAATAGCGCGGGTAGTAATGCGAGTTTGGGTACCGGACGTTATTTAGTGGCAGAAGCGGATGAAAGCGATGCTTCATTTTTATATCTCCAGCCGATGATTTCTGTTGTCACCAACATCGATGCAGATCATATGTCTACTTATAACAATGATTTTTCGCAATTGCGCGGCGCATTTCTTGATTTTCTACATCGATTACCATTTTATGGTTTGGCTGTGTTGTGTGTTGATGATCCTGTTGTCAAAGAAATTTTACCGGAAGTGTCGCGTCCTTTTGTCACGTATGGATTTACTGATGATGCAGATTTTAAAGCGATGTCAGTCACCCAGAAAGGCACGCGCACGCAATTTATCGCGAAGCGCCCTAATGGTATTGCGCCATTAAGTGTGACATTGAACTTACCCGGCAGGCATAATGTCTTAAACGCATTGGCTGCAATTGCAATTGCGACAGAATTGAAAATCTCAGATCGTGCGATTCAAGCTGCATTAGATAAATTCGCAGGTATTGGTCGACGTTTCCAAATTTATGGTGATTTTACGTTGCAAAAAGGTGGCTCTGTTACATTGGTTGATGATTATGGTCATCATCCTCGTGAAATTGCCGCAACTTTATCAGCCGCTCGACATAGTTGGCCGGATCGTCGACTTGTGATGGTTTATCAACCGCATCGCTATACGCGTACGCGTGATTTATTTAACGATTTTTGTGATGTGCTATCGCAGCCGGATTTGTTAGTATTACTGGATATTTATTCTGCGGGTGAAAAACCAATTGAAGGGGCTGATGGCGTAACATTAGCGAATAGTATTCGTGGAAAAGGCAAAGTGGATCCTATTTTTGTTGCTGAACATCGTGAATTAGCAAAAGATTTGCAGACAGTCTTGCGTGATGGGGATATATTGTTGATGCAAGGTGCTGGTAATATTGGTGGAATAGCATTACATTTAGCTTCAACGGAGTTGAGAGAAGCAGTTCCACAAGCACAACAGCCAACTGAAGCACATTAGAGTTCTAGTGTTCTAAATGGAATAAAATATGGCTCTCAGCAAAACACGGAAACGTCAAGCGTATCTCCAGTTTTCTTGGCAGCGGGGATTCCTATTTTTTTCACTTTTTTTAGTGCTGCTACTCAGTTATCTTTCTGCCAACAATATAAAAACTACGAATGAATTTCCTATTCGATCAGTCAAAGTGTACGGTGCAAAATATCTTGATCAAACTGAATTACAGCAATTATTAATGCCGTTAGTTAGTAAAGGATTTTTTTCAGTTGAAGTGGAATACATGAAGGATCAAATTTTGCAATTGCCGTGGGTCACTGATGTATCAGTAAGACGCGTCTGGCCAGATCAAATTATTATTGCAGTGAATGAACGAAATCCAGTTGCCTTTTGGAATAAAACGAGTTTGCTCAGTTCAACGGGTGAAGTATTTAGTCCAAAAGAAAATACATTCCCAACTGGATTGCCACATTTTATTGGACCGGATGGCGAACAAATTCATATGTTAGAGTTTTACTCAAAAATAGAACATTCTTTGCGCCCTCTGCATTTAAAAATTACACAACTTGAGTTGACTCCTTATCTCTCATGGAACCTGATGTTTACTTCAGGCATGAAAGTGCATGTTGGATACAAAGATGTCTTGACTCGCATCAACCATTTTGTGAAAGTGTATCCAAAAATAGTCGGTGAACGCGCGACAGATGTGGATTATATCGATTTGCGTTATCCGAATGGGCTAGCAGTACGTTGGAAAACGGTCTCATAACTGGAAGAAAAACTATGGCAAAGAAGCCAAATAAAGATTTAATGGTCGGCATTGATATAGGTACTTCAAAAGTTGTCGCGATTGTTGGCGAAGTGACCAATGAGGGTAAATTAAATATTGTCGGATTAGGATCGCATCCTTCACAAGGATTAAAGCGTGGCGTCGTTGTCAATATTGAGTCGACTGTCCAATCGATCCAGCGCGCGGTCGAGGAAGCTGAATTAATGGCTGGGTGCCAAATATATTCTGCATTCACTGGTATCGCGGGTAGTCACATACGTAGCATTAATTCCCACGGTATTGTTGCAATCCGG
>CAZAXX010000057.1:1081-16051 GCA_964489265.1 uncultured Coxiellaceae bacterium | reverse complement strand
AAGAAAAAACGGGCACGGGCACGCACACGGGCTCGGGCACGAAAAAATCAGTGAGTCACGTAACAATGACGGTGAATCACAATCGAGATCGTTGTTTTGTTACTTTGACTGCCGTGGTAGTTTGATCTTTGACAACGACAGGCCTACTTGGCGGCTCATCGATCTTAGATCCACCAGGTGATGGCAAATCCGAAACTATAGCTTTTGGACTTGTATCCGGTGGAGTAGCTGAATTACTCGAATTGGCTCGACTTAACCTTCTCCCTATGCCCACTTGACTTGACTCGGAAGGAGTAGGAGTGGAAGCAGGAGTAGAACTGCTTTCCCGCTTAGTTGAAGAAGGAGCCTCTGGAATTGTTTTTGTTGGTAACTTTTGTGTTGCAATATCGATCCCATGTACTATCAGTACCCCACCAGCAAAAATTCCGGTAGCCGCCATCGTAACTGCAGCTGCAGTCATTTGTCCTATTACAGGCACGGTAACAAGAATCGATGGAGGGAAAAAAATAGCCGTTGCAATGATTGCACAAACACTTAATCCGACAATGACACCCGTTAGGATTTTTTTCCACCCAGGCAATGATTTCCATTTTTGAGCAAAAACACTATTTTTTCTTCTTTGCCACCATGTTAATGGCTTTTCTGCATCTCTTTCTGGCTGCACATCATTTCTTTCTGACCGCACATACGGTTTATACTCTATCGGTTTCGAACTCGGCTTCGCTAATTTTTTTACTTCATCCTGATCTCCCATCAGTAAATGTTTAAACAGCGGTTGATTTGTACTTATTCGAACTAACTCAAACCCTTTTTGGGTTAATTTGAAAAGATATTCAGCGGTGCGAGTTTCTTTACTTTGACGATCTGCCAGTAGTATTAAACTTAACGGAACAACACCTACCGTTTTGTAATAAATCTGGTTGTCACTCGGATCAACATATATGTCAGTACTTTGTTGTTGTGCTACTTCTTTTTCTTCTGGAAATATTGAAGCATCTAAATCAAGTCCTGTGTAATTAGCCAATTCATACAGAAAAAGGAACTCGGATGCATACATACCTGGAACTTGACTGTAATGCTGAAATAGCAAATCTGCGGCTGGCTTGGTAAAACTTTCCTCTAGCTTTTTTTTAAAGGCTTCTCGATCTAAACTTTTATATTCATTTCCGTTTAATCTGAAATTTTCTCTATTCGCATCGGTTTGTAAAGTTTGCAGGCCCTTATTATAGTCATTATGATCCTCCGCCAAAAAATTGGCGTCGGCGAGTTCTCTGATCTTCGCGTGAGAACTAAGGCGCAGTTCGTCCTGCGTCAAATGATATGCGTAATGACTTTGCATTTTAACCACTCTCGTTTTGTATTATAAAAATCAGCCTGTTAATTCAGGTCATTTATTTTATTATAGCTCATTTATTCTACTGCTTTGATATTAATGAAAACTTAAAGAAATGAACTAAAGCCATCTAACTGATTATAATAAGAAATCTATTGGGTTCATTTGGGAATGACAGACTGGCGCTGACGAACCGCCTCAAACAAAAATATTCCTGTGGCAACAGAAACATTCAAACTTGAGACAGAACCTCGCATAGGTATATTCAAAAGCACATCACAATGTTCTCGGGTTAATCGACGCAATCCCGAGCCTTCCGCACCCAAAACAAGTGCGATCGAACCTTTCAAATCGACTTGATAAAGTGTTTTCTCCGCCTCGGCGGCGGCACCATAAATCCAGATATTTCTCTCTTGCAAAAAACGTAACGTGCGCGCCAAATTGGTGACTTGCACAAATGGCACGGACTCAGCAGCACCACAAGCGACTTTTGCAACCGTCGACGTTAACCCAACCGATTTATCTTTCGGCGCAATCACCGCATGCACACCAGCCGCATCCGCACTTCGCAAACAAGCGCCCAAATTATGTGGATCTTGCACACCATCTAAAACCAACAATAAAACGGGACCTTGAATCGAATCCAATAATTTTTCCAAATCCGCTTCCACATACGCATTGGCTTTTTGACAATAGGCAATCAAACCTTGATGATTTTCCTGATTCGCTAAACGATCCATTTCATGGCGTGGCGCAGACTCAATTTTAATTTGATGTTGTTCAGCTAAATCCAACACGCTCTGAATTTTTTGATCGTGTCGTTCTTTTAAAAGCACCAAACGCAACACGCGTTGCGGCTGTGAAGTTAATAATGCTTGCACTGCATGCAAGCCAAAAACAAGGGATTTTTCACTCATAACGATTTCTTCTTCGCTCTCTTCTTTTTCTTTTGAGATTGTTCATGTTTTGCTTTTTGCGCATGCTTTTTTTGATTTGCTGAAAACATTTCTTCAGACAACATAAAATCAATTTGTCCCTGATCCAAATCAACGCGCACCACTTTCACCTTGACGACATCGCCTAACCGAAAACGCACGCCAGAACGATCGCCGTAAATTTCATGCCGCAGTGGATCGAAATGATAATAATCACTCGGCAGTACACTGATATGCACTAACCCTTCGATATAAATATCCGTGAGCTCGACAAAAATTCCAAAGCTGGTCACGCTGGAAATCACACCCGGAAATTCTTCGCCTACTTTATCCATCATGAATTCGCACTTCAGCCAATTAACAGCTTCACGCGTTGCATCATCAGCACGCCGCTCGGTCATCGAGCAATGCTCGCCATATTTTTGATAAATCGGTTCTTCTTCACCCGGCACAAATTTTCCGCGCAAGACACGGCGTATCGAGCGATGCACGATTAAATCCGGATAACGACGAATTGGTGACGTGAAATGCGTATACGCATCAAATGCCAAACCAAAATGGCCTCTGTTTTCTGGATCATAAATTGCCTGACTGAGTGAACGCAACAAAACCGTTTGGATAATATGCGCATCCGGTCGGTCCGTCACTGACTCAAGTAATTTCGCATAATCACGTGGTGTCGGCTCTTCACGACCCGGCATTTTCAAACCCAATTCATTTAAGAATTTGCGTAAATCAATGAGTTTTTCTGCGGATGGACCTTCGTGCACGCGATATAAACCAGGACATTCATTTTTTAATAAGAAACGTGCGGCACAAATATTCGCGCACAACATACATTCTTCAATCAAGCGATGGGCATCGTTACGTTGCAACGCAACAATTTTTTCAATTTTACGATTTTCGCCAAAAACAATTCTGGTTTCTGGCAAATCAAAATCAATCGAGCCACGTTTTTTTCGGCTGGCATGTAACACATAATACAAAGCAAATAATGCTTGAACATGCGGAAATACTTTTTCAAATTGTTTTTGTAATTTTTTATCATCTTCAACCACCATCGCATTCACTTGGTTATAAGTGAGACGTGCTTGTGATCGAAAGACGGCTTCATGAAATTTATAACTCGTTATTTTTCCTGTCGCACTAATCACCATTTCACACACGAGTGCCAAGCGATCGACATTTGGATTCAGTGAGCAGAGACCGTTCGATAAAACTTCCGGTAACATCGGTATGACACGACCTGGAAAATAAACGGAATTGCCGCGATTCAATGCTTCTCTGTCTAATGCAGAATTCAAACGGACATAATGCCCCACATCGGCAATCGCCACATACAACGTCCAACCATTGCCGCGCGCTTTGCAATAAACAGCATCATCAAAATCTTTGGCATCTTCGCCATCGATGGTGACAAAAGGCAAATGGCGTAAATCAACACGATCGCTGATCGCATCTTTAGAAACTTCCGCAGCAAAATGTGCCGCTTCTTTTAAAACTTCGTCAGGCCATTCATGTGGTAACTCGTGATTACGAATCGCCACATCAATTTCCATGCCAGGCGCCATGTGATCGCCCATGATTTCTTTTACTTGGCCAATGGGACGCGTTGTTGCACTCGGTTGCGTTGTAATCGTCACCACGACCATTTGTCCTGGCTGCGCATTGGAGATTCCATCTGGTGGAATTAAAATATCTTGCGATATCCGGGTATTGGTAGGCTGCACAAACATTGACCCGCCTGAGCTGATTAACCGGCCGACGAGTTCATGGGTATTATGCTCAATCACTTCCACAATAATGCCTTCGCGACGACCGCGATGGTCGATACTGGCGACCCGCACCATGACTTTATCTTCATGAAAAGCCGTGCGCATTTGGCGTGCGTTAATGAATAAATCATCGCTGCCATCATCCGGAATCACGAAACCGAAACCATCTTTGTGGCCCACCACGCGGCCGACAATGACATCCATTTTATCCAGGAGACCCAACGCACCGCGTCGATTCTGGATTAACTGGCCATCACGTAACATTGCCGTCAGGCGGCGTTTTAACGCTTCTTTTTCGTTTGCGCCATTCAGATCTAACTCAGTTTGAATTTGCCGGAAAGTAGCGGGATGCCCGCGTTCTGCTAGAAATTCTAGGATAAACTCACGACTGGGAATAGGATGCTCGTATTTTTCTGCTTCCCGTTCAGCAAAGCGATCTTTGTTACTTGTTTTCTTCTTCCCCATTCCTCTTCCAAATATTGATTAACCACCCCTAAGATACTCCTAATATGAAAATTATTCCAGAATGACATGTTCGTAAGCTTCAGGTAGAGTGAGAATAAAGGAGACCTCATTATGATACGCATCCTATGGATTACCGCTCTCTGCTTTCTCATGACCGCCTGCCAAACCAACGCCGCTGGCACCCAAGCCGGAATCTGCAAGGAATTAAAGCACCGGATTATTTTTAATGGCGCGACCAGCAATGACACCCTTGCGGCCCAACAACGGGCTGAGCTTAATACGCTCAATCAAAACTATCGCAATCAGGGTTGTGGTTAGGGACTCGCCCTAATTTAATAAAACCTTAATCTTGCTTAAGTATCCTTCGAGACTTAAAGAATTTTAACGAGGGATCGTTATGAGTTACAGCAGACTTTCGTCAATGTCACCTGCGGAATTAAATCAGTTCATTCAAGAAAAATCACAGTCGTTTTTTATTTCCAGGGGTGATGTTGAACTGTTACGAGAGGCGCGTCAGCTTCGGGCCGCTCTGCAACAGGTTGCTCAATATGAAGAAAAAGACCACAGCCGCACTCTCGAAGCACTTCAAACAAAAGCTTACAATCTCGCTGGTGATCTCAAAAAATTTGATAAAACAAATACTCTTCAAGAATACTTCGACTTAATCGATGGATTAGTTGCAGTAGCAAAAGAAGATCGAAATGTTTCTCAACTCAATTTACATATCCAACAAATGGAATCTGCACTCGCTTCACATAAACAAATAGCCGAATTATTAAAACAGTCAACGAGCATCCACAAAAGTCTCTGCTTGTTGAAAGAGCGAGAAGCAGAAATCGATCCAGAGAAACAGCAACGACAAGCTTTATTTTCTGCAGAAGATCAAACGAAGCGTGATGCTCTAATCAACCACATTAAAAAATGTGTCGCCAAATTAAACCAAATGGATAGGAACGAATGTAAAGCTGCAGAAAAACCTATTCTCATCAAGCATCGCCCAGTCAATCATCTGTATTTAGAAAATTTGTTTGGGTTAAATAAATATTTTCAACAACTCAAATTAGAATATGATGTTAGAACTGGTAAAGTGAAGGCTTATGAAAACAAATCAATTCTGTTTTCTCCAGCACCTCGCATTGCTGGGAAAACAGTATCAGACTATTTATTAGAGGAAGTTAATCCTACGCTTAGTATGTAGGGGCGGACCTACATTTCTGCGACAGTTAAATGTTCTTGTTCACCCAATCCTTGCACGCCTAATTTAATGACTTGCCCTGGCTTCAGATAAATTGGCTCTGGTTTTTGTCCCAAGCCAACGCCTGCCGGTGTGCCAGTGGAAATAATATCGCCTGGATGCAACGTAAAAAAATTCGAAAGATAACTCACTAAAAACGCAACGCCATAAATCATTTTATTGGTGCTACTGTTTTGATAACGTTTGCCATCCACTTCTAACCAGAGCGGTAATTGTTGTGGATCGGAAATTTCATCACGCGTGACAAGCCAGGGACCGAGTTGTCCGAACGTATCGCAACTTTTTCCTTTGATCCATTGACCCGTGCCGTGTAATTGATAATGACGCTCAGATACATCATTGATGACACAGTAACCTGCAACATAATCCAGTGCATCTTGTTCACTGACGCGTTTAGCAGGCTTTCCGATGATGATACCGAGCTCGACTTCCCAATCGGTTTGCGTGGAACCTTTCGGAATAATTAAATCATCGCGCGGTCCGCAAATGGAACTGGTGACTTTGCTAAACAGAACCGGTTCGACAGGAATTTTTGCGCCAACTTCTGCGGCGTGATCGGAATAGTTAAGACCAATACATAAAAATTTTCCGACCCGATGAATGGGTGCGCCTAAGCGCGGCGTACCGGGAACTTTCGGAAGACTCGTCATTTCCAAATTGCGTAAATAATCTAAACCCGCAGGCATGATTGCATCGCCAGTGATATCGGGAATGTGTTGCGATAAATCGCGGATGTGGCCGTGCAGGTCAAGACAGCCTGGTTTTTCTGCACCGATTGGGCCGTAACGTAAAAGTTTCATGTGAATGTCATCCTATCAATTGACCCAACCACCATCGACAATATGAGTTGCACCCGTGGTAAATGCTGCTTCGTCGGATGCCAAATACACTGCAAGCACAGCAATTTCTTCAGGCATTCCCAAGCGTCCCATCGGCTGTCTTGCAACAAATTGCGCGCGCGTTTTTTCTATATCACCGATCGCTGCAATTCTGTCATCTAGCGATGGCGTTTGTATCGTGCCGGGACAAATTGCATTACAGCGAATACCTTGTTGCACATAATCCGCGGCAATTGCTTTCGTCAAACCAATCACCGCTGCTTTCGTTGCACCATACACAAAACGATTCGTCACACCTTTAATACTTGAAACAACGGATGCAATATTAATAATACTTCCGCCTGCTTGCTGCAAATGTGGGATAAACGCACGAATCATGCGATACATACTTTTCACATTCAAGTTAAATGAAAAATCCCAGGCAGCTTCATCGCAATCCAAAATAGTGCCATGATGCACGAACCCAGCACAATTAAACAAAATATCAATTTGCTTAAAACGCTCAGAAAACTGCTGAATTGCAGCTGCATTCGTGACATCCAGCGGATGCGTTTCAATTTGCGGATGAGTTTGTTTTAATTTCTGAAGTGCGTCAGCATTAATGTCAGTTGCAATGACATTCGCACCTTGCTCGAAAAATAATTTTGCAGTCGCCAGCCCAATGCCTTGCCCCGCTGCAGTGATGACAGCGGTTTTGTTTTTTAAACGATTCATTCAGATCCAACCAATGATGCTTCCAATTGATAACAACGCCATACATTTTCATGAAATAATTTTTTCAATTCCGGTTCGGTAAATTGATGACTTAATAAATCATATAACGTATGTGCCCAATGCGCATAACTGCCCGCCAAATTAACGACCGGCCAATCACTTCCAAACATCACGCGATCAAAACTAAATTCTTTGATGACGTGATTAATGTAAGGCTTCAAATCATCTGAGCGCCAGGTTTGATGATGCGCTTCGGTGGTTAACCCGGAAATTTTACACCAAACATTTGGAAATGTTGCGAGTTTACTAATATTATCTTGCCAAGGTTGTAATTGTTTGCCTGCCACATCCGGTTTGCCCAAGTGATTCAAGACAAAACGTACATCCGGACATTGCTCAACTAAACGAATGACTGCAGGCAATTGATGTGGCTTGACGCACAAATCAAAACTAAAATTAAATTCAGCTAACAAGCGCACACCATCGATAAATTTTTGCTGCAAACAAAAATCATCTGCTTCTGCTTGCAACAAACGACGAATACCTTTTACTAATTTATTTTCTTTCAGTGCAGCTAAATGCGTTCTGACTTCATCACCCAATTCAAGAGAAGCATGCGCCACGATACCGTGAATGCGCGCATCACGTTTCGCCAGATCCAACACCCAATTTGCTTCTGCCAATGATTGTGCTGCATCGCAATCCGATTGCACAAATACAAATGATTCAATGTGCAGCGTTTTCGTTGCATCCATTAATTCTGTTAATAGAAAAGATTGATTTAAGGAAGGCACGCTTTCTAACCACGGATAATTTAAGTTTTTATTATCCCAAAGATGCAAGTGTGAATCCGTGATGGGAAAATGCATGGTACTCTCCTTCTATTATAATTGATTAAACTGGTGCATCAACCGCAAGTAATTCTGCTTCTTTCAATGATTGCCATAAACGCGCAGGCACTTGTTGCTGCGCATAACTCACTGACAAAGCAACTTGTTCTTCAGTGCGCGCGCCCGCCACAACTGAAACAATTTGCGAATGTCGCAAAGGAAATTGCAATGCTGCATGCGGTAAATCAATTTGATAAGCATCACAGATTTTTTGAATGGCATTCACGCGGAGCATGGTTTTATGATCCGCCATTTCATAATTGTAATGTTGTCCATTCGCTAGCACGCCAGAATTATAAGGGCCTGCTGCAATCACATAAATGCCTCTTTTCGCGCACTCTGGGAAAAATGTTTGCAAGACTTTTTGTTCGAGCAAGGTATAACGTCCTGCCAACATAAAACAATCCAAATCCGTATGCGGCATGATTTCCATGCACACTTCCCATTCATTCACACCCAAGCCAATCGCACGTACAATTTTTTGATCGCGCAATTCTGTCAATGCTCGGTAGCCGCCATCGAGCAGCGATCTCATCATTGCTTCATGTTGAGCGCCATGCGTTAAACGACCTACATCATGAATGTAAATTAAATCAATATAATCCGTGCCGATCCGGTGCAAGCTATGTTCCAGGGAACGCATAATGCCATCATAGGAATAATCATATTCAATACGAAATGGCAGTGCGCCAGGAAATGGCTCATGTTTTTTTGGACGGGAATCTGGGATCAGTAAACGACCCACTTTGGTAGAAATAATATAACTATCGCGGGAAAATTCACGGAGCGCATCGCCTATGCGTCGCTCACTCAAACCATAACCGTAAGAAGGCGCCGTATCAAAATACCGAACACCGCCATCCCAGGCCGCGCGAATTGCCGCAAATGCTTCTTCTTCGGTGGTCGGTCGATAGAGATTTCCCACGGCCGCGCCACCAAAGCCCAATTCCGTTAATTGCAGATCGGTTCTGCCTAGTTTCCGAGTTTTCATTGTGTCTTCCATACCTCTCCATGTGGATAATGAAATTTCGACAATGAACTTTCCTTCATCTCTATACTATAACCCGGAGCGGTCGGAACCTGGTAATGCCCATTTACAACCACTACCGGATCTCTAAAATGCTCATGCAAATGGTCCACATATTCCAATACGCGATTCTCAAGTGAACCTGATATATAAATATAATCTACCATAGCTAAATGCTGAACGTACTCACATAATCCAACACCGCCCGCATGCGGGCAAACGGGTATATTAAATTTGGCCGCCATCAGTAAAACTGTCAAAATCTCATTCACGCCGCCCAGCCGACAACTATCGATTTGGCAAAAATCGATGGCCTTTGCTTGCAATAATTGTTTGAACATAATGCGGTTGTGACAATGTTCGCCGGTGGCCACTTTAATAGGTTTTATCGCTTCGCGGATTTTGGCATGCCCTAAAATATCATCTGGGCTAGTCGGTTCTTCTATCCACCAGGGATTAAATTGCGCGAGTTGTTTCATCCAGGTAATAGCTTGATTCACATCCCATTTTTGATTCGCATCGACCATGATATGTTTATGTTCTCCCAACACTTCGCGCGCCACGCGCAAACGTCGAATATCATTTTCTATATCTGCACCCACTTTAAATTTTAAATAATTCCAACCTGCTGCAACAGCTTCTTCGCAAAGCAGCCGCATTTTTTCTTCAGAATAACCAAGCCAGCCAGCGGAGGTGGTATAAGCCGGATAACCTTTTGCAAGTAACTCAGCAATACGTTTGCCTTTGGTTATTCCATTGCGTCGTAAAATTTCTAGTGCTTCGTCAGGTGTGAGCGCATCGGTGATATAACTAAAATCCAGACAACGCACTAATTCTTCAGGACTCATATCAACAATCAATCGCCATAAAGGTTTTTTTTCACGACGCGCCCACAAATCCCACACAGCATTGACAACAGCCGCTGTTGAAATATGCATGACACCTTTGTCTGGGCCCAACCAGCGTAATTGACTGTCGCCCGTCACTTGTTGCCAAAATTCTCCCATGTGTTCTGTGATGTGCGATAAATCTTTGCCGACAATTAAATGTCTTAGAGCATTAATCGCTGCCACACATAATTCATTGCCACGCCCAATCGTAAAAGTAAGCCCATAACCTTTTAATTTCGGGTCATTGGTATGCAAGGTCACATACGCTGCCGAATAATCGGGATCTTTATTCATGGCATCGGAACCCGTGAATTCTTGCGAAGTAGGAAAACGAATATCTTGTACGGTTAATTCAGTAATTTTAATTTTCGATTTCATGTCGTGGCCCTGCCCAATTCTCTTGTTTTCAGGTTGTTTAAAATATTTTTCTCAATGACTTCTAATGTGACGCGCTGCGTTTCTGGAATATAAAGTTTAAAAACAATATAGCCAACAATAGAGATTAAAAAGAAAATAAAAAATAAATTTGCCGCGCCTAATGTGACTAAGCCAATCGGAACAAAATACGCAACGAGAACATTGGCACCCCAATTACATGCAACTGATACGCCCATGCCGAGTCCACGTACACGTGCGGGAAAAATTTCTGAGGGAATTAAAAAACAGGCGGGGCCGATTCCAATGCCGTGAAAAATCATAAAAAGAACCGTGCCAACAAACATGAGCCAACCCACTAGCTCGCGATTTTGTACGAATGCAAATGCACAGGTAATTAATAATAAACTCGCTAAAATACCTTGCATCGCAATTAACAATAACCGTCGTCTGCCGATTTTATCAATCAAAAATAAAGAACAAAGCGTCGCTAACGTTAACACTAACCCAATCAACATGGTCATGAAAGTTGCGGTTTCTGGCGTGGAAAAACCCGTGCTTTGAAAAATAGTGGGTGCATAATAATTTAAAACATTAATGCCAACCGTTTGCGTGAAAAAACTGACAGCCGCGCCAATCAAAATAATTTTCAAAAAACGTGAATCAAATAATCGAGTCGTTTGATTTTTTTCATGCGCTAACACTTTCTCTAATTCATTAATGTGAAACTCAGCATGTACTTTGCCATAAATCCGACTAAATAATTCCAACGCTTTTTGACTTTGCCCACGCGTCACGAGCCAGCGTGGGCTTTCTGGTAAAAATAATGCGGCTACCGTCAGCAAAATAGCGGGGAGAATGCCAAGCCCAATCATCGTGCGCCATGCAGCAGCGGATGAAAGTAAATAGCCGACCAGAAATGAAGAAAAAACTCCAAACTGAATCATGACCACAAACACATTGACCAACCAGCCACGCTGGTCTTCTTTCGCTAATTCAGCCGTATAAACCGGTGAAATACAAGAACCCACACCAATTGCCAGACCCAAGAAAATTCGGCCTGTGATCAAGAGCGCTTGTGTTTCTGCTAATACGCAAATGAGGCTGCCAAATGAAAATAAGAATGAAGCTAACAACAAGGATTTTTTGCGGCCGATGTTATCACTTAACCAGCCACTGAAGAGGGATGCTATGAGCGCGCCTAAAGGTACTGCGCTGACGATCAATCCAATTTGTTGCTCAGTTAGTAAAAAATCTTTTTTTATGAACAACATAGCGCTAGCAATAATGCCGGCGTCATAACCGAAAAGCAACCCAGAGAGAGCAGAGGCGACCGCAATAAGATAAATGTTATTTCTTAGCATAAAGTATCTTCCATAATTCGATTTGCTACACAGAATAATGTCACAAGTTGTTGTGCGACGCATCTCTCATTTTTATGTCATGCCAGCACATCATTTCTGACTTTTTTGTAATGCGCCATTTGATGACATGAAATGATCCATAACCTATAATGCTTACCTTATATAAACTACAACGACTATCTATATGCGCATTCTTATCGTCGAAGATGAAGACAAAACAGCGGCCTATTTATCCAAAGGATTAATCGAAAATGGATTCATCGTTGATGTTGCAAACAATGGTGAAGATGGTTTGCAAAACATCAAGAAACAGCATTACGATTTAATCATTCTGGATGTAATGCTTCCCAAACTGGATGGCTGGGCGGTCATGGAAGAAGTTCGTCATTTACGTAAAGATACTCGGGTATTATTTCTCACTGCAAAAGATTCCGTTGAAGATCGTGTCAAAGGACTTGAATTAGGTGCAGATGATTACTTAATAAAACCTTTCGCATTCTCAGAATTATTAGCCCGCATTCGCACACTACTGCGGCGTGGTTCTGCAAAACAATCGAGTGAAATTATTATCGCTGATTTAAATATTAATTTACTGCAACATAAAGCCACCCGAAATACGCAGGAACTTGATTTAACTCCGAAAGAATTTGCGTTACTTGTTTTGCTTGCTAAAAATAAAGGAGAAGTTTTACCGCGAGCGTTAATTTCCGAGCGCGTCTGGGATATTAATTTTGATACCGACACCAACATTATTGATGTCGCCATCCGAAGACTTCGACAAAAAGTTGATGACCCTTTTGAGATTAAACTCATCCACACTGTACGTGGCATAGGATATGTCCTTGAGCAACGCTAACACGCATATTGCGCCAACGGGATCCATCAAGGCGCGCTTAACTTTATTTTATAGTTTAGCTACCGCGATTCTGTTGACGGTGACTGCGTTATTTTTATTTTTTGCAACAACACACATCATGCATAAAGCAAATCAACAATTTTTGTCGGATGAAATTGATGTCATAAAAAATTTACTGGAAAAAAAATCTGATCATTTGTTTGCATTGAAACAAGAAGTGACAGAAGAGCCTTATACACAAACACCGTCCGAATATCATTTTTATATTCGTATTTTGGATGACAAAAATAAAATTTTGTTGGAAACACCGCATTTTAGTAGCTTGCTAAAAGACGCTGAATTATTTAATCAACCTGCTTCTGCGCACAAAGCAAGTAGCTGGTGGCACGATGCAAACCATACGCCTTATTTATTAATGCAGGCAACCGGCACGTTTGGAAAAACCCATGAACCGGTTTTAATTCAAGCTGCATTAGATATTTCCTATCAACAACATATTCTGATTAAATCCAGCAAAATATTATTCCTGGTTTTGTTTGGCGTCATGTTAGTTGCCATTTTAGTCGGTTATTTAATTACAAGTCGTGGTATGCGTAGTTTATATCGTCTGACTGAAGTCACTACCAATATTACAGCAACGTCCTTGCACCAACGTATTGATCCAAAATCCTGGCCGAAAGAATTGCATAAATTAGGAATTGCGTTCAATCAAATGTTGGAACGCATTGAAACGGCTGTTTTGCATTTGACGCAATTTGCCGGTGATCTTGCGCATGAGTTACGTAGTCCGATTAATAATTTAATGGGTGAAACAGAAATTGCTCTTTCACAATATTCAACCAGTGTTGAATATCGTCTTGTATTGGAATCGAATCTGGAAGAATTGCAACGCATTGCGCATATCATTGAAAATTTACTTTTTCTCGCGCGCGCGGAAAATCCCAAGCTTGAATTGAAAAAAGAATGGATACAGGTTGAAAATGAAATTTCGTTAATCATTGAATTTTATCAAGCCATCGCCGATGAAAAAGAAATTCGCGTTTCGCAGGAAGGCAAGGCAACCTTATGCGTGAATCCCATTATGTTTCGTCGCGCATTAAGCAATTTATTATCTAACGCATTAAAGTACACACCGAAAAAAGGTACCGTTCAATTTCTGGTAAGAGAAAAAACCCATGTCGTTGAAATTGATATCAAAGACAGCGGCATTGGTATAGGGCCCGAACATTTACCGAAAATTTTTCATCGTTTTTATCGTGTTGATTCTGCGCGCGCACGCTCAGAAGGCGGGATTGGTTTGGGACTCGCTATTGTAAAATCGATTGTTGATCTTCATCATGGGAATATTTCAATTGTCAGTCAGCCGGGCCAAGGAAGCACAATCACGCTGACACTTCCCAAAATAGAAATTGCGTAATAAAATTAAAACCCCCTAAGGATATCCGCTGGACATACACGTCAATTTCAAGACAAGGACTATTAGCACTCTGTAAGAAAAAAACATTCTGCGGAGAATATAATTATATAACTAAATATATAGGATCAATTCAATGTTACCATTTTTAAACCGTAAAAAATCAGAACCATTACTTTCTGCGGACGACAAAAAATCCGAAGTGGATCATTCTAAAGAAATTACTGTAAGGATAGCTGAGTTTCTTTCAAAAAAAGCGGCTCTTTTAGCACTTCAATCCTCTTTAGAACAATTACAAGCACTGCATGCGCTTAATGAGGATGCTCAATCGCCACAGATACCTGCGGTGTACGAAAAAATAAAAGCGAATCGGATATTTAAAGATCTGCAGCAGAAAGAACCACTCACCCTCGCACAACTCGACGCAGCACATACGCAGTTAGTTGATAAAAACAGTCAGTGTTTAATACTTAAAACTGCTGAAGGCGAAAAATCAGGACGTGATATATATCTTGCTAATTTTACCAATGCTAATGCCGCGCTAGGGAAATCGCTTGAAAATACGCTATTGGATATCAATGGTTCCATTAAATTTTGGAGTGAGCAAACTAATGCGCCGGCACAAGCGAGTGTGAAATCAAGTTCTATAGGTTATGGTGCGACATAAAACGTGTCATCCTGAACGCAGCGAAGGACCTCTGTCATTCTGAACGAAGGCCCCCTGTCATTCTGAACATTACCCTTGTCATCCAGAACGAAGTGAATGATCTCCGCATATTTTTTTGGATATACTTAACGTAGGTCAGGAAGGCAAAGGGTATTTTAAGGATGACAATGG
>CAZAXX010000057.1:0-1071 GCA_964489265.1 uncultured Coxiellaceae bacterium | reverse complement strand
TTTAAAATTACCCTTGACATCCTGAAGAAATTTAATTTTCTCTTAATTTTTTTTGTAAATCCTTAACTTGGTTCTGGATGACAAGGGTAATGTTCAGGATGACAATGCACCTACATGATTTGTATCCCACGCTTTTTCAACGCACTAAGCAACTCATCCCAAGACTTATCTTCCACTAACCAATAAGTCCCTTTGCGTTTGGCGGATACCGTCACTTGCTTAACCGTACAAATCGAAACTGATTTTTCACAATCGAGTGTAACAACATGGCCAGGCTTGATTACATCACAGCTAATCGAAAAATTTTTACGATTGACTAATAAAGCCGAGGAATTGCCCGGACGCAAATACGAAGACCAACCTGCGCTTGCGGAGGCTTTTTCAACGGGATGATCTATCCAAATACTTTGTGACGTTGTGTTTTTGAAAAAATAGACTGTCGTTGCATTCGTATCATCTGCTGGGCCGGGTAAAACAATCACTTTATTTTGAGATTTTATTGCCATTGGCGTACAACTCACTTGCGTTGCAAATGCATTAAAACTCAAAGAAAAAAGCACCAATGCACTCGCTAAAAGCAAATTTCGCATAACCAAATCTCCCGTATATTTTACACAGCAACTTCCGCTTTAATATGCGGATGTGCATGATAATTCACAATTTCAAAATCTTCAAACTGATAATCAAAAAGTGACGCGGGCTTACGTTGCAAAATGAGCTGTGGCAAAGGAAGCGGTGTACGTGTCAATTGTAAATCCGCTTGCTCCAGGTGATTTAAGTATAGATGGCAATCACCCCCAGTCCAAATAAACTCTCCTACTTCCAAACCACATTGCTGAGCGACCATGTGCGTCAACAATGAATAAGATGCAATATTAAACGGCACACCTAAAAAAGAATCGGCGGAACGCTGATAAAGTTGGCAAGATAATTTTTTGTTAACTACATTAAATTGAAATAACAAATGACACGGTTGCATGCGCATTTCAGCTAATTCACCGACATACCATGCACTCACCACTAAACTACGCGAGTCAGGATCTTTTTTAATTTGCTCATCAATCCAAATCA
>CAZAXX010000056.1:0-16597 GCA_964489265.1 uncultured Coxiellaceae bacterium | reverse complement strand
TTTTCGTGCCCGTGCCCGCGTGCGTGCCCGTGCCCGTTTTTTCTTCGCGGAAAAAACTAAGCTTTTTCTTTAGCCATCTTAGTCGGCATAATTCTGTCGCGCTGGCATGACAGGTTGCTAGTTGGTTTGTCGAAGAAGAAACGGGCACGGGCACGCACGCGGGCACGGGCACGAAAAAACAGTGAGACATAATGACGTGATTACCGATCTACCGCCTGCGGCTTCCCATGCGAATCAATCGCAACAAACGTAAACATTCCTTCTGCCACTTTGCTGCGCTCTTTAACTTCAAGCGCCAGCGTCCAAACTTCCATATTGAATTGCATAGACGTGCGGCCTACTTTTGCCAAATCCGCATAACAGCAAACAGTATCACCTACGTTGACTGGTTTGATAAAAACTAAATTATTAATTGCGACAGTTACCACACGGCTATGCGCTCGGCGTTGCGCTTCAATTTGCGCACCCATGTCCATCAGCGAAACCAGCCAACCGCCAAAAATATCGCCGTTGGCATTGGTGTTGGCTGGCATCGCTATGGTGCGAATGGATAATACGCCGCGTGGTTCCATAGTAAAATTAAACCGTTTCGATTTCTTTCATGCTGAGACGAATACGGCCCTGTTTATCAATTTCCAATACTTTGACTTTGACAACTTGGCCTTCCGCTAATTTGTCAGACACTTTCTCAACGCGTTCTTTTGCAATTTGAGAAATATGCACCAACCCTTGCTTGCCCGGTAAAATCGCTACAAATGCGCCGAAATCAGCTAACTTCACCACGGTGCCTTCATAGATTTCGCCCACTTGAACATCTGCAGTCAAACGTTCAATACGACGAATCGCTTCTTCACAAGCAGCTAAATCAGCCGCAGCTACGCGAACTTCACCATCGTCACTGATATCAACCACAGCACCCGTTTCTTCTGTTAAGGAACGAATGGTCACACCACCTTTGCCGATTACATCACGAATTTTGTCAGTCGGAATGTGCATTTTCAAAATGCGCGGTGCATAAGCTGACATTTCTGTGCGAGCACCTTGGATCGTAGTTTCCATAATGCCTAAAATATGCAGACGACCTTCATTTGCCTGGTGCAGCGCCTGACGCATAATTTCTTCAGTAATGCCGTCGATCTTGATATCCATTTGCAATGCAGTGACACCTTGCGCCGTACCGGCCACTTTAAAGTCCATATCACCTAAATGATCTTCATCACCTAAAATATCGGTTAACACAGCAAAACGATCGCCATCTTTAACGAGACCCATCGCGATGCCCGCTACGTGAGCACGAGTTGGAACGCCCGCATCCATCAGTGCCAAGCTGCTGCCACAGACGGTTGCCATTGAGCTTGAGCCGTTTGATTCTGTGATTTCAGAAACAACACGAATCACGTAAGGAAATTCTTTTGGCAATATCGCGTTAACACTGCGACGCGCCAAATTACCATGACCAATTTCACGACGCTTTGGACTACCCACAAAACCCACTTCGCCCACAGAGAATGGAGGAAAGTTGTAATGCAACATAAAGGCATCTTTGTGTTCGCCTTCCAGCGCATCAATTGTTTGCGCATCACGCTCGGTACCTAAGGTTGCGACCACGAGAGCTTGTGTTTCGCCACGGGTAAACAAAGCGGAACCATGGGTTCTTGGCAATACACCAACTTGAATAGAGATAGGACGCACTGTTTTCGTATCACGACCATCGATACGTGGTTTGCCTTCCAGAATTTGGCCGCGTACTACTTTGCTTTCCAAATTTTTGAAAACATATTTGATATCGTCTGTCAGCACTGCTTCATCTTCAGCGCCTGCGTTTTCAGCCAATAAGGTTTCCAACAAACGGTCACGCAAATCAGCAATCGCATCCTGACGTTCTTGCTTGTCACGAATCTGATACGCTTTTGCAACATCCACTTCAGCCAATTCAGCAACGCGTTTTTCAACTTGTGCGTTGACCAGTGGCGCTTCCCAATCCCAAGCCGGCTTGCCTGCTTCTTCAGCCAATTCTAAAATGGCTTTAATCGCGGTTTGCATATGTTGATGCGCATACATCACTGCGCCCAACATGATAGATTCAGATAATTCTTTCGCTTCTGATTCAACCATTAAAACGGCTTTCTCAGTTCCCGCAACCACCATGTCCAACTGGGATGTTTCCAATTGAGTAAAGGTTGGGTTTAACACATAAGATCCATCCAAATAACCCACTCGCGCCGCGCCCAATGGGCCTAAAAACGGCATGCCAGAAATGGCTAATGCTGCTGAAGCGCCTAACATGGCTGGAACATCTGGGTTAATTTCTGTATTCATGGAAAGAACGGTCGCAATAATTTGGACTTCATTATTGAACCCTTTGGGGAATAGCGGTCTAATTGGTCTGTCAATTAAACGGGACGTTAATGTTTCTTTTTCACTGGGCTTGCCTTCACGCTTGAAATAACCGCCAGGAATGCGGCCAGCTGCGTAGGTACGCTCTTGATAATTCACTGTTAAAGGGAAAAAATCACGGCCTTCAGCGCCATTTTCCAACCCCACCACGGTAACAAGTACCACGGTATCATCCATACTAACGAGCACCGCACCGGTAGCTTGACGCGCCATCACGCCTGTTTCAAGGGTAACGGTATGATCACCATAACGAAATGTTTTTTTAACTGCTGCCACGGAATTTATCCTATTTATTTAAAATTAAAAAACCGCAAGTTGGAGACTTAATACGTTCTCTGAAACCGAACAATTGACGTTGTTGGGCTTTACAGAAAGCATTGAGCCCCGACTTACACTGTGAGTAGTAGATACGGGCCCTGAGGAGCGCACATAGTGCGCGTCTCGAAGGGCGCCCCTACAAAATTGATTATCCGCGAAGATCCAATTTTTCAATAAGCTGGCGATAACCAACTGGGTTAACACGTTTATAATAAGACATTAATCTGCGTCGTTGGCTAACCATTTTGGTTAAACCATAACGAGTATGATAATCGTGTGGATTTGCTTTCATATGCTGCGTTAAATATTCAATACGCGCAGTCAATAAAGAAATTTGTACTTCCGATGAACCAGTATCGCCTTCAGCGCGTTGATGCGCTTTGACAATCTGTGCTGTTGCGGCAGAGGTTAATGCCATGTATAAAACTCCCAATCTACTATTATTCAAAAAAAACCAAGTCGCGTATTGTAACGGGGGAATGGCATTTGGACAAGGGTTTAGTGCAAATTATCGACTGGGTAGATTCATGGGCTGGCAATAGGCGGTTTTACCGCTTCTGACTGCTTAACAAATTCTAAATAGCCTCGCAAATTCCAATTCTCATCTTGCTGTAAATAAAGAAATTCTTCAGATTTTGCTCGCCTTTGCGCCGTAGAATCCGCTGGAAATTCTTTTTCTAAAATGGGTATCAAGCCTTTTTCGTTATAATCACCGATTTCTTTCACCACACAACGATGCCGTATCGCAGGCCCAATCAAATCCCGCCCGGAAAGCCCCGCGCTATTCGCGGTAAAGAGCCCCATGCAACCAGGCTTTTTTGCTTTTTCCTTGGTATCCGGATGCCTGCCGGTTAATACCGCATTCAGGATTTTTTCAAACCCATCATCGATACAACTATTTAACTCATCCACGACAAATGCGCTACCTTCATTGAGGGCCTTAATCAAAATATTTTTTTTCTTTTCGAGTGAAAAACTCGGCTCTATTCTATAAAAATAAAGCTTCGTATCGTCTGCTTTATGTTCATCTTCCAGTGTCGCTTCAACATACCCCAATGAGTGCAGAGCATATTCCACCATTTCCGACTTGCCCGTGCCTGGCTTTCCTTCCAACAAAAAACCATTCAGTCCCAACCCATTTTGATCGAGAGCATTGCTCAGGTGTCGTGATTTTCGGACATCAATAAATGTTCTCAGTGCTGCGATAATTTGTATTTGCTCATCGGTAGGCGTACCCGCCGGGAAATCAAGTTGCAGGCATGTCGACGGTGTCAGCGCTTGCACTTCTTGCAAAAGTTTTTCTTGTAATTCCCGAACGGTATCACGCTCCGCTTTTTGATTATATTCTTCAATCAACTCCTTCGATCTCTGTTCCCAAAAAGCTTCGGAGCCAGGAGAAATATTTTGTAACACGGGTTTTAAAATACGTTCATAAATATAAGAATCCGGAAAATCGGCAAAATGCATTTCTGGTACTCGATTGTCACGAAATAAATTCTGCTCGGTGGTTCGACCACCACCGTAACGAGGCGGATTTCTTGCGCAAACAACTTTGTGATGCTCTGTCAGCGGATAGAGTTTACCTTTATAAAGAATTTCAGCATTCGCACCTTCTTTTAAAGGCGCAAAAATGGTGAGATGTTTATCTTCGATATTCGCTTCATCAATAAATAAAATTTTAGTTTTATCATCTTTATTTTCCGCCCATTCAATAATGCTCGATAATTCATGATAAATTTTACATTCGGTTTCGAGATCAGCGAGCAAATGACTTTTACCGACACCTGACTCACCAATCAGTTGCACTATCGAATGCTTTTTCAAGCCATTTAACAATTGTTTTTTGCGCTCATCGATAAATTGATCGGAATTCTTTTTTGAATCCGTTAAATCCACTGTTGCACTACGCGGATTTTTTTCTTGGTATAAAATAATGGGCGGCGGTATCGGCGGTTTTTTTTGCGTTGCATGCACGATATTTACTGAATTAAGCCAATTTAAATTAGGTCGATTATTTGATTCAATTAATATTTTTAAGCGTCCTTTCAGTGTAACTTCTTCTCCCGTTGGCAATTGAATCGTTCGACCTAACAGAAAAGGTTTTAATTCCGCGAGCAAATTATCAGAGAATTCGCCGCGTAAAATGACATCACGCCCATTTCCATCTATCAATGCAGATAACACCGCACTTTTTAGCAAACGAAAATTTCTAAATCCATCTTGGGTTTTATCAAATTGAATATCATAAATTAAATCACTAAAAACATAATCTTCGACATGCAGCACCAGTGGTTTTTGCCTTCCGGTTTCTTGCTGAAGCTCCGTTTTAACTTGAAGAAGATCAGCCTGAATATAAACTTTTGGATGAGGACTTTCTTTTACTTCGTTGGTGGTGGTCATTTGAATCGATGCAAGTTCTTTTGGCAGAGTAACACCAGGCGCCAGTTGCAACAGCAATTGTACATTATGTTTTTTTGCAGTCGCGCATAAACAATAGTATTGTGCGTCTGTTAAATCTGAACTGATAAATAACGTCAACGATTGATTGGCCTTCTCTGCAACAAGCCCGTTTATTTCGTCGTAAGTACCGCCCTCCATTTTTTTTCCTGACAGCAAGGTATCAAACACATAAGTGTCTATGATGGGTGTCGTCGATAAAATTTTATTCGTGGTGACATTGCTTTCGACGTGCACGGGTAAAAATTCTTTGAAATTAAATGGCTCATTATTGCAGTAAATCTGTGTTTTATTTTCATCGAATGGAATCAAATATCCATGGTAGGCAAACTGTCCAGCAGCCTTGGCTTGCTTTAAATAACGAGCCAGCGCAGCAGGATCACTCGCATTTTTTATTTCGATATTTGCATTTGGCGATTTTTCTAAACATAAAGTTAATTCACTCTTTTGCCACTCCGTGCCGTTTTTAGTTTGAATGATTTTTCCAAACAATGCTTCTTTCCAATTGCCCAATCCTTTTAGATCAATCGAAATAGTGGGCCACATTTCATTTGCAAATGAATTATCAGGCACAAAAATTGTTTCTGTGTTGATAAGCAAATTATGTCGCGATGTAAAAGATCCATCGTGCATTGGCATTGCATGACATAATCCGACTATTTTTGGTGGATTACTCACTACTTCGCCTTGAATGCGACACGTTTTTCCTAGCACATGATTGAGTTGCAAACGCTGTTTTGCATTGAATGCTTCCCAGTTAATAACAAGCAACGCATTTTCATCGCATGTCTTTAAAAACTCGCCCAACAAACTGTGTATACCAAGTTGCGGTTGGCCATTTTTATCAAGCCAAAGATGCGACACCCCAATATCCAGCACACTCGGATCATTAAGAAAAAAAACCGCTCGGTTTTTTGCGCGCGCTTCTTTAATTAAAAAATTGGCTTGGGCTTCCAGCTGCGCTGCACTACCTGTTGCGAGCAATATTCTTTTTAGTGAAGATGAGAAAATTTTTTCTTCCAATGCGTCAATATTTTCCGCCTGAAAGGTAGGATTTATTACACGCGATGGTTTTGACACAAACGGCTTAGGCTTAAAAAATTTTGATCTTGGCGCAGACGATCGTTTTAGTTCAGGAGGTGCCTGATAAGCAGCATTTGAAGTATTATAACTAAAATGACCACTTACTCCTCCCAGATCAACTTGAAAATATTTTCCCTGGTATTTCATTTCAAGACGAGCGTGATTATTATCGATATCGATCATTCTGACATCTTCTTTTTTGCATTCCTTGCTTTCAATTATTTTATTATATACGGCTGCAACACGATGGCGGCATGAGCCCGCGCATTGATCATAGATTGCATCCCAATCAGCTTCGCCCGTGGCGTTCGTTGGAATAGCCTGATCTTCCTCGCTAACATCTGTGTAATGCGGATTTTGTTTGAAGGCTGTTGCAATTCTTTTTGGTGCGAAATCATCAGGGATAGCTTTATATTCAGCAAGCAATTCTTTTTCCGGAGCCGCTTTCAGCACATAATGCAGCACACATTCTTCGTCCGCTGTCGCATAATAAAAACCATCATCGCCTTTTTCAATTGTAATTTTATTTAGTGGTTCCGCAAAAAAAGCTTCGCATGATTCCTGTGCGTCAATTGATAACAATCGAGTACGTTCTTTTACCATGAGCACTTGATCGAATACAGCATAGCGCCCCACTGATACATTTATTTTTTCGCATTTTTTCAGAAAATTTTCAAATTCATTTTTATCTGAATAAGGTATCGCTTTCGTATCTTCCACAAATTGGGTTGGCTTTACATGGGATTGGCTGAGATCCTTTAAATTAAGATCAATCACCCCCGTTCGTACTGATAATTTTTTACCGTCAGGATTTAAAAATCTTCCTGCTTTGACCAGCTCATAAGATAAAGACGAACTCTCTAATTTAAACTTGGTGCTTAAAGAATTTTGTGCGATACAGATAGTGGAAAAATCAGGTTGTTCATTCATCGGCGCTGGCGACGATGATGTTTCGCTAAAGTTTATCGAGCTAAATAGAACAAGAAAATTAGTTGGTATTTTTTCACGATCAAGCCATGCTTCTGCCGAAGCTGGCAAATAAATCGCTATTTTTTTATCTGAATGAAATTTTTCTAAAAACCGATACAAATGATCCGCCTCACTCTGATTGCAGCTCGCTATTTCGATGATGCTGAGTGATTTGAGTGGGTGATTTTCAATAAATCGATTAACTTCATCTAGAAAATTCTCACGCACAACGCCTAGATACAAGCAGGCAATTTCTTGCATGTTTATTTCTGCTGGAGATTTTCCCAATAAAAATGGCGGATAACATGTTTCTAAATTTTTTGCTGAGCAATATCGTTCGCGTGTTGATATAGACAAGCCATTCAATATCTTTTCCACAAGAGAATCAAGATCATTTGATTCAAGAAAAGCCGGCGAATTCTCAAGCACAGGCAATACATTCGTAAAAAAGACATTAACAAACAAAGGTATTATGCTATTAAAATGCGATTTTAAGAGTGACAGCGTTAGACCGATACTCGTAAAAATATCTAAATAATCTTCGACAATTTTTTTTGTTTCGTGAGGCCATGCTTTGATAGCAAATAAAAAATTGCTGTCTCTATTCCGATCCGAGTGCTGATATTTGTACCCCTTTTCTTTTACATAATGCAGAATTTTTTGTTCGCCTGCAGGCCATGTGATAAATAGGCTAGTTAACTCTTCTAACGGCACTGCAACTTTGCCATTTTTCTTATAATAATCCCAGATTACATCTGCACTGCCTGGCGCCATTGCAATGCTAGCGATTAAATCCTGATTACTGTTTAAATCCAATTCTGTTAAGAGGCGAGACAAACCTTCCGGCCACTTGCTTATGCACGCGCCTATCAACATTCCTTCGTATCCCATTCTTGCTTGCTGTGGTTGTAATTTTTTTCGTTTAGTATAATGCTCCCAAATTATTTCAGCGCCAGCAGGCCAATCCTTTAGCCAAGTGTCCAGTTCCGGCAAATTAAAAGGTCTTTGCAGTTTTTTGAGTTCATTCCAACGTTTTTGAAAATTTTGTGGCGGTGAAATTTTTTCTTCTCGAGGAGAGACAGGATTGCCTTTTTTATAGGCTTTAACTAATACATCTAACATCGATTTTTCTTTAAAATGCTGGATTAAATCATCAAAACCGTCTGGCCATGCTTCTACAAGTTTTTCTAGTAAAGGCACTGTAAATAGACTTGGTCTGAGCACGACTTCGCAATTCGCTAAATAGAATTCCCATAATTTATTAACGCCTTCAGGCCAAGCATTCACACATTGGACGAATTCTGGGAAAGATAACATTGTAATAACTTCTTTAGCAGTTTCAAATATTACTTCTTTTTTTTGTGGTGTTGTAGCGGCTTTGAGATAGGCAGCTAAATCTTTACAATTTAAAATTTCATCTGGATAATAATGAAAACGCAAGGTAGTGGCTGTACTAATCGCATTACTATTTTTATCAGGGGAAATAGAATTATCTAACAGTGTTTTTATCGTCTTGCCTTTGTCCGGATCCAAAATAACAACAAAATCGCGTGCGGCTTGTTTTGCTAAATTGTCGTAATCTTTTTCTGCATCGAAATAAGTTAAATGCTTTAATTTCTCCGCATCGTTTGCTCCAGTAAATAAATGAAATGTTTTTTCCTGGTCTTCTTCCAAACAAAGATAAACATCAAATCCATCACCCCGCAACCATTCGAGCAAAGCAACTTGATCGACAATATAATCTTGAAAGGTATTTTTTGTGATGACGATGGATTTTTTCTTTTGGATCGCGGAAGGCGTTGTGGTGTTTTGCCAGCCATACTCGCTGTCGTAAGCGTCCGCAGGACTAAAACTAGTGCTGGAAGAAAGGCCTATATTTACGGCCTTTGGCGTATAAAACAGCCATTCTAAATGTGCTAGTCGACTGATCGCCATGCGAACTGTCTCCGCACAGTCCGTGTGGTTGGGATATATCCTTGAATTTATTTGGATTTAAATAGTAGAGAATTTTTATTTTGGTTGAATAATTATAGCATATTCATGTTATTGATTTTTCGTGCCCGAGCCCGTGTGCGTGCCCGTGCCCGTTTTTTCTTCGACTAAGTATCAAACTTCCGGACAAGTAATTCTGTCATGCCAGCGTGTTTTTAGCTGGCATCTAGAGTGGCTTTAGATGACTAAAGAAAAAGTTTAGTTTTTTCCGTGAAGAAAAAACGGGCACGGGCACGCACACGGGCTCGGGCACGAAAAATCAGTGAGCCTTCACCTTCCCGACGCTCGCAATTTTCTCGCCGTATCCGATTGCGCAAACGGTGAATTTGCCATATCAAGATCGTCTTTATTTATCACCTGCGCTGGTCGACTTTGTTTTTTATTTGCAAACATTGTATTTCGACTATCGTGCAAACGAATCAATCCCCATGCTTCGCTTTCCTTCGGCAATGAAAACGCACTCGGTTGCTCACAGCGATGTATAAAATTGGGATCGTACTCAGAAAATGAACCTAACTCATTAAAACAGTATTGTCCTGATGTGAGTGTTAAGGGATAAAAACGAATAGGATAATCTGCAAATAAATAATTTATAGCGCGCTGACGTGCGTGCGGCTCAGATTCACCAAGTATTTGTGCAACGTAGAGAACTCGATTTGTTTTATTATCTTCTTGGTGAAAAGTATAGAAGGAATAATTTTCGAAAGGACCGCGATAATCACAAAGTTCGCCCATCGGGGTTGGATATTTAAAAGCAGTACCACTTTGTGCAACCGGTACATAATCGTCTGTTTGATAGGGATAACAATCGCGGGGAGCATACAGATATAACTCACATGATGATTGCCGAGCATAGTAACCAGCCACATAACTTGTCAGTCCCGCCATCGACACAGCCAAACCTGTTCCTAGACATCCCAATACGAAGCACCCATATGCGCCTGCTCGAGATGCCTGCGGTGCAGCTACACGACCTCTTCCTTCTTCTACATCACCAACCTGTTGACGTTGAAAACGTACGTCCATATTTCCATCCTTAAAAATAGTTTCATCTAAATTTACAACCCACCACCCACTACTTTTGCCATTCGTTTCGGCATGCTAATCAAACGACGCGGAGCCACTCGACCATCTTCTAATATTTCGCCAATTCCCATAAATTGCGCATCATCAGAAAAAATTCTCACCCAACCCGTCGCTGGTAAATGCGGTGCCATGACGGGTTGGCCCATGCGTAAATAAAAAGTAGTCGACGCAGAAAGCTTCACGGCAGGAAGATGTTGTACGGAAGTGTCGATCGGTAATAAACACTGTGCCAATGCATCAAAACCATATTGCTTGTGCATTTCTTCAAGCTCAGTGAATGTGTACATTTTATTTTGTTGATACGGCGATACAGCAGAACGACGCAATGCACTGACGTGCGCACCACAACCTAATTGTTCGCCCATGTCTTCCACTAATGTGCGGACATAGGTTCCTTTGCTGCAATGCACATCGAAACTGACTGTATCCACACCCAGAGTAATTAATTTTAACGCGTAGATATTTACAGCTCTTGGTTTACGTTCAACTTCAACACCTTTGCGCGCTAATTCATACAGCGGTTTGCCTTGATGTTTAATCGCAGAAAACATCGGAGGAATTTGTTGAATGGTTCCCAGAAACTGGCTCATGACATTTTCAATGCGTTCTGCTGTCAGATCATTCACAGGTCTGGTCGAAATAATTTCGCCCTCAGCATCACCCGTTGTGGTTTTGATGCCTAACTTCATTTCTACTTGGTAATATTTGTCGGAGTCCAACAAAAATTGCGATACTTTGGTCGCTTCGCCAAAACAAATTGGCAACATGCCTGTGGCGAGTGGATCAAGACTTCCGGTATGGCCTGCTTTTTTTGCACCGAATAAACGTTTTACACGTTGCAAAGCGCCATTGGAGGTTAAGTGTAATGGTTTATCAAGTAACAAAATGCCATCGATGTTTTTTAGAATGGGTTTCATTGTTTTAGTTTTTCTCTTAATTTTTCGTCATCCCGCGACGCTTTTTAAGCGGGACCCAGTGTTTTTACTCTCAGTTGCAGAAGTAAAAATGACGCGCGTGCTAAAGGGAGATCCTTCACTTCGTTCAGGATGACACCGTGAGGGTCACGTAGTGACCCTCACGGTGTCATTTCTTTAATGCTTTATTAATCAAAGATGAAATACGACTGCCCCGCACACTAGAATCATCGTAAATAAATTTCAATTCCGGCGTAACACGTAATTCAACCGCGTTTGCTAACTCATAACGCAAATATTTCGCTGCGTTATTCAAAGCGACGAGTGTTTCCGTCGCTTTGTCTTCTTCCAATACGCTCACATACACTTTCGCAAAAGCAAGATCATGCGACACGCTGACACCGGTAATCGTAATCATGCCGAATCGCAAATCTTTGGCTTCTCTCTGAATAATTTCAGCCAGCGTCGTTTGTATCAAATCATTTATCCGCTGACCGCGTTTGAAACCTTTGCTCATGTGAGTGCTCTTTTCACTTCAATTTTTTCAAAAACTTCGATTTGATCGCCTGGTTTGATATCGTTGTAACTCTTCACACCGATACCGCATTCCATGCCGTTGCGAACTTCATTGGCGTCATCTTTAAAGCGACGCAATGATTCAAGCGCGCCTTCAAAAACAACGATATTGTCACGCAATACACGAATTGGATTATTGCGACGTACGACACCTTCGACGACCATACAACCTGCGATTGCACCAATCTTGGATGAGCGGAATACTTCGCGCACCTGAGCCAAACCAATAATTTTTTCTTGAATTTCTGGCGCCATGAATCCGCTGATTGCGCGCTTCACTTCGTTGATGACATCGTAAATGATGCTGTGGTAATGCAAATCAACGCCTTCTGCTTCAATCAATTTACGCGCTTCATTATTGGCACGCACATTGAAACCAATCATGATTGCATTGGATGCCAATGCTAAATTCACATCAGATTCATTGATGCCGCCCACTGCGCTTGAAACAATTTTAACTTTCACTTCAGACGAAGATAATTCACTTAACGCTTGAGATAATGCTTCTGCTGAACCTTGTACGTCAGCTTTCAATACGATATTTAAAACCGTATCATTCTTTTCATCACCCATGCGCTGCAAAATATTTTCCAATTTCGCGGAGTTTTGTTTTGCTAATTTAACTTCGCGGAATTTGCCTTGGCGGAACAATGCAACTTCACGTGCGCGTCGTTCATCTTCAATGACAACAAATTCATCGCCTGCATTGGGTGTGCTGGATAAACCAAGAATTTCAACCGGTATCGAAGGACCCGCGCTCTCAACCTGTTTGCCTGCTTCATCAAATAAAGCACGCACGCGACCATATTCAAATCCAGCTAACACTAAATCGCCTTTGCGCAGAGTGCCTTGTTGCACAAGTACGCTTGCTACAGCCCCACGACCTTTATCCAGACGTGATTCGATAACAACGCCGCGCGCTTGGCACGACACAACGGCTTTCAATTCGAGAACTTCTGCTTGCACTAAAATGGAATCTAACAATTGATCTATGTTTTGGCCCAATTTTGCAGAAATTGGCACAAACATCGTATCACCACCCCACTCTTCAGGAATGAGATTGTGTTTGGATAAATCATTTCTGACACGATCCAAATCCGCTTCGGGTTTATCAATTTTATTGACTGCAACGATAATCGGAACTTCTGCGGCTTTAGCATGATTGATTGCTTCAACTGTTTGCGGCATCACGCCATCATCCGCTGCGACCACCAGAATAACAATATCAGTTAATTTCGCACCGCGCGCACGCATTGCAGTAAATGCAGCGTGACCCGGTGTATCCAGGAATGTGATAACACCTTTAGGTGTTTCAACGTGGTAAGCACCAATATGTTGGGTAATTCCACCTGCTTCCAGTGATGTGACTTTGGTACGACGAATATAATCGAGCAACGAAGTTTTACCATGATCGACGTGACCCATGATAGTCACGACAGGCGCGCGCGATGAGGATTCACCTTGCACTTCCGTATCTTTCGTTAATGATTCTTCGACTGCATAAGCGCTAATGAGTTTTGGCTTATGTCCCATTTCTTCAACTACCAGCGATGCCGTTTCTTGGTCTATCACTTGGTTAATCGTCGCCATGGCACCCATTTTCATCATGACTTTAATGACTTCAGCGGCTTTCACTGTCATTTTTTGCGCGAGATCAGCGACTGTAATCGTTTCGGGAATATTTACTTCATGAACAATAGGCGCTGTCGGACGAGTAAATGCTTGCACATGCATTTGTTGCTTGCGTGATCTGCCAAATTTACGGCGACGACGTTCTGTTAATTCCAGATCGCCTTCATCATTTCGTAATAAAGAAAGAGGAGCAGCACCTTTACCGATCAGAGAATCATATTTATGACCACCTTCATCTCTTCCGCCACCACGACTACCTTTCTTTTTCTTTTTCGGTCGATCGCTTTCTTCGCTTTCTGGGCGAGTGGCAATATGAGGACGTTTTTCTTTAGGACGTTTAACATCAACTGCTGTTTTGTCAGTCACTGCATCTGCTGGTTTAGTCGGTTCTGCAATTACCACAGACTCTTCAAGAACGATCATTTCAACGGGTTCTATCACTTCGATCACGGAATCTGCGACGGGTTGTTCTTGTATCGCTGTCATAGTGTCAGCGGATGTAGCACCCACTTCGATCTCATCAGTAGCAGATGGCTCTAACGCAGCCGATTTGGATAATTCTTCCATTGGGCGTTTAATGTAGGTACGTTTTTTTCGTACTTGAACGCTAATGGTTTTGTTTGCACCCTGCGATCCAGATACTTTAATTTCGCTGGTTTTCGCGCGGCGTAAAACAATTTTTTCGGGGGCAGAATCTTTTTTCGCGCCATGATGTTGCTGCAAATACTTCAACAGTTTTTGCTTTTCTTCTTCAGAAACAATAGCATCAGCGCCGGATACTTTTATTCCCGCATCTAAAAATTGCATCACTAAACGCTCTAGGGGAAAACCAATATCAGTTGCCAATTGTCTAATTGACACCCCTTGAGTTTTCACTGTTGTTACTGAACCTATTTTCTCAGGTATAGCTGTTACCTGATTTTTTGGCATCGAGCCTCTCCTCAGTCAGCATGATTTGTTTCATCAAACCATGGTTTACGAGCCGTCATAATCAATGAGGCTGCTCTTTCTTCATCGATTTCACCGATCTCAAGTAAGTCATCCACCGATTGCTCAGCAAGATCTTCGCGCGTGATAATACCATGATTTGCGAGCACATACGCGAAGTGACGATCCATTCCTTCCATTTCCAGCAAATCCTCTGCTGGCTCCGTCATTTCTAATTCTTGCTCTTCAGCAATCGCTTTGGTCAGCAAGGCAGCCTTGGCACGCTCACGCAATGCTTCAACCAAATCTTCATCAAAACCATCGATTTCCAGCATTTCTTGCAGTGGAACATACGCGATTTCTTCTAATGAAGTGAATCCTTCTTCTGTTAAGATTTGCGCGATATCTTCATCCACGCCCAACTTGTCAGTAAATAAATGTAAAACACCTTCTTCTTCCGCTGCAGATTTTGCTTTTGCCTGGTCTTCAGTCATGACATTCAAACGCCAACCGGTCAATTCAGCAGCCAATCTGACATTTTGACCATTTCGACCAATTGCTTGTGACAATTGCTCTTCTCGCACTGCGATATCCATCGTGTGACTATCTTCATCTACTACAATGGATGCGACTTCTGCTGGTGACATGGCATTAATAACTAACTGCGCTGGATTATCATCCCATAACACGATATCGACACGCTCACCGCCTAATTCGCTAGACACGGCTTGAACTCGGGCACCGCGCATACCAACACACGCGCCAATTGGATCGATACGACCATCATTGGTTTTGACAGCAATCTTTGCACGAGAGCCTGGATCGCGCGCTGCGCCTTTGATTTCAATCAATTCTTCGCCGATTTCAGGCACTTCAATTTTGAATAATTCCATTAGCATTTCTGGGCGGGTACGACTGACTGCCATTTGCGGGCCTTTCATGTCAGAACGAATTTCATATAAATAAGCGCGTAATCTATCGTTTACGCGTACCGCTTCATGTGGAATCATTTCATCGCGGGTGAGAACTGCTTCTGCGTTATTACCTAAATCCAGCAACACAAAATCACGTGTGACTTTCTTAACAACGCCATTAATCAAGGTGCCCAGACGTTCTTTAAATGCGCTAATCAATTGGGCGCGTTCGGCTTCCAATACTTTTTGGACAATCACTTGTTTGGCTTTTTGTGCGGCAATACGGCCAAATTCGACCGATTCCATGGATTCTTCAACATATCCGCCTACGACTGCGGCTGCATCACGCACGCGCGCATCCGTTAACGTTAAACGGGTAACGCCGTCATCGCCTTCTTCATCATCCTGTGAATCTTCTATCACCAACCAGCGTCTGGTTGTCTGATAGTCGCCAGTTTTTCTGTTAATAATGACTTTAACATCAATATCTTCGCCCGCGCGCTTTTTGGTTGCCATTTCCAATGCGGCTTCAATAGCCTGGAAAATGACATCGGCGTCTACGCCTTTTTCATTCGATACTGCGTCAACAACTAACAAAATTTCTTTGTTCATAGCGTCAGCCTCACTCGAGATTCATGTGAGTTCCGGTAAAATCCACATCCCAGAACAGATTAATGTTGTCCCCCCGCATCTATCCGACATGCGGAATCATTTAGGGTCTGCAATGACTTTCGCTTTTTCTATACTAGAAAAAGGCAAAACTACTTCTTCAGCATCAACCAAAAGATGAATATCTGTTTCATCTATTCGCTGCAAAATCCCTACAAAATTTCGCTGGCCATTGATGGGGCTATACATACGCACTTTAATGCGATCGCCGATAAACTTGCGATACTGCGCAAGTTCGAACAATGGGCGATCTAATCCAGGCGATGAAATTTCCAGATTATAAAACCCTTGTATAGGATCGTCCACATCCAGCATGGCGCTCACTTGATGGCTTACACTGGAGCAATCATCTAGCGTGATACCGTTTTCGCTATCAATAAAGACTCGCAATATAGAACCACGTCCTTGCCGCACCAACTCAGAACCTACAAATTCATACCCCATGGCGGTTACCAAGGATGCTAAACGGTCTCGCAATGTGATATCAATGCTGCTCATTCGCTTTACCCATATAAAAAATGGGCCTACGCCCATTCTTTTACTTGTTCCTATAATATGCATCTCTGAAAAATAAAAAAACCCCATTAGGGGTTTTTTTATTTTTCAATTTGTTGGTAGCGGGGGCTGGATTTGAACCAACGACCTTCGGGTTATGAGCCCGAC
>CAZAXX010000055.1:0-17210 GCA_964489265.1 uncultured Coxiellaceae bacterium | reverse complement strand
TGAAGGATCTCCGCGTTATAACAGGGAGATCCTTCACTTCGTTCAGGATGACAAAAGTATCGTTCAGGATGACAAACGTATCGTTCAGGATGACAAACTTCGCTTAAATATAGATAGAACATTCAAGCGAATTTGCATAAGTTGTACCGGTTTTTAAATTATTAAATATCTGACTATTATCGCTATTGAACTGACCTTCACCTAAGTAGAAAAAACGATAACCACACTCAACGGGTAGATTTGCAAAAAGTTTATTTATTCTGATGCCTATCCCTAGCGTTCCACTTAATGTTGTTGTCGTATTAGCAGTAAATGGATCATCAGGAAGAGTGAATCCATCAAGCGATTTTTCACGGAAATGATAAACATTCATAAAATTGGGTCCGATGCCTGCATCAAGTACGAGATTATAAGTAGCTGAGTTGATATCGACGACAGATCTTGCGGCAAAATAGAGAGGAAAATTAGTTACATTATAATGATAGGAGAGGTTATTAAATAAATTTTCTTGAATCACATTGCCGGAAACTTCAGTTTGCGTGAGATAAAAACCATTAACCCCATAACTCATATGAAATCGACCAAGCTGATTGCCATCTAAAAAAAATCCCAGTCCAAGCAAAGCGTAATTAGTATGATTGTTGTTAACAGTGAATGTATCACCAATCAAATCAGCTATATTTATATGCTGTTTTTTACCTTGTGTTCCCTGATAAAGTCCTAGCTGAAAAATCGCATGGCCATTTGTAATAATCTTTTCTGCAAAAGCAATTGGCGTAACTAAAATCATTAATAGCAACAAAATAACTCGCATATAGAATCCTTTCCTGAAAAGCGCTATATTTCATGTGAACTACGATTTTATTGAGAATCAAGGAAGATGAAAAGATTAATTATTGTATTTGGACTTTATTTTTTGCTGGCCGACAGAATTTACAACGTCATGGGTTTTGTCATCCTGAACGAAGTGAAGGATCTCCCGATAAATATTAGGAGATCCTTCGAGCTAATGGCGCTCTCAGGACTACGGTTCCTGAAGTTCAGCACTACCAACACAATCAACAACCTTTTTCGCAGCGACTTCAATACCATCAAACGAAACTTGATCATGACAAGGAAGTGTAATCAGCCCATCCATAATTTTCGATGCATTTGGAAAATCGATTCGTTGGTTCAATGTATATTTTGGCTGAGCATAAAAATCTTTTAAAAATGGAAAATTGACAATTAAGCTTTGTTTATACCGATGAATATCCGTGCCAACACCTGCCTCAAATAATTTTACCAGTAATGGTTTAGCAAAATTTTCCCCGGCATCGATTATTCGCACACCAAGCGCATAACCATTATGTTCAAACGTTTCTTCAGAATTAAATGCACGCAACCTTGTTCCAGAATCACTTAATCCAAGCGCATCTTTCCACAAGTTTACTTTTTTATTTCGTAATACAATTTTTTCTTTCGCTATGGATAACTGACTAAGCCCTAACGAAGCTTGTAAGGCGGAAAGTCGATAATTTAAGCCGCTCTGAAATCCAAATGTTTTATGTTCTTGTGAAAATCCAAGCCGGGTAAATTCTCGAATTACTTTTGCAAAATGCGGATCGTCCGTAAGAATAAAACCACCTTCGCCCGTGCTGATTAGTTTAAATTCTTGCGTACTGAAACAACCAATATGACCAATCGTTCCTTCAAATTTTCCACCATGCCGTGTGCCGAATGATTGTGCCGCATCTTCCATAATGATCCAATTTTTTGTGCGAGCAAAAGCCACTATTTCATTATCAATTGCAGGATATCCCCACATTGAAACTGTAATTAATACCCGTGTTTTTTCAGAACTAAATTTCTCAAGTGATGCGAGATCCGGTTTAAAACTATCAGGCTGACAATCATAAAATACAGGCACATCACCAGCCAGCAAAATTGCGGAAGCCGTCATGGATACACCAATCACAGGAATTAAAACTTCATCGCCCGGCTGAATCACTTTGGCTAAACTGGCATGCAATGCTGCAGTACCTGATGAAACTGCAATAGCATGTGGAACACCAAAATAGCCTGATAATGCGTCTTCATATTTCGATACAAGAGATGAATCACCCGATAATAAATCACAATTGTGAATATCTTGTATTAAATTTTCCAATTCAAAGTGACTTCTATCAGCTTTACCAACACACTCAACAACGTTATTATTTTTCACTTGTTTCTCCTAATTTGTTCATTATCATTTTATCCTTTCCATACAAATCGCCCATTAATTCGCTGGATAATTTTGCCATAAATTCAGTTAAATAATTGGCGTTATATTCTGCCATTTTTTTACCTTCAGCTGTTTGCATTGTTGCGGGAAGTTTTAATAATTTTTGCTGAAAATGATCCAGCGCATATTTTTTATCATCAAGTTCACGCCTTTCTGCAAATAGATCCGCAGAATCAAATAATTTTTGTCGCAACATCCCGGCTGTATAAAATACTCTAGCAAGCCCAATCGCGCCAAGTGCTTCAAGTCGATCCGCATCCTGCACGATTTTTGCTTCAAGTGTTTCAGGTTTGATATTAGCGCTAAAGCTATGCGCGCTAATTGCATGTTCGATATTCGGGTAAAGATCTTTCGGAAAATCAGGGTAGTGTAGGGCCAATATTTTTAACGTTTCTTTTGCAGATAATAGCGAAGCGTTATGTCTGTTCGGATCATTTTTTGGTAAAGACACAATATCATGAAAATAGCAGGCGGTCGCGATGACTAACTCATTGCCGCCTTGTTTTGCCATGATTGCTTTTGCAATATTAAAGACACGCTGAGCGTGACTTATATCATGTGATTGATCATCCACAATCTGTGATTGATGATATTTTTCAAATTTATTTATCCACGATTCAAGCATAACGATATCCTATTTATTAACAATCATTGCGTAACTTCGAGAAGAATCAAAATTAATTTTTTGCATAGAGGCATTATCATATCCGTAAACACGCACCAACCAACGTTGCAAGCCATTCATTTGTTCTGAGGTTGAAATCTTCGCACGACCGTGCAAGCAGATTCGGTTGTTTACAATCAAAATATCACCTGCTTGCAATACCAGTGAAGTGAGTTCTGACTCTTCAATAATTAATTTTAATGTAGAGAGAGCTTCATTAGCAGCGGTGTTCTGCCCAGCCAGCTTGCTGTGACTGTATCGCATGCCAAGCAAACCATTCGACAGCAATAAAAAAACCGGCACATTCTCAAGAACAATTTCACGATCAAATGATGATTGACTACGAACAATAAAATTTTTTTTCATCAACTCATGTAACGTGTCATTTCCTAATTTATCTAAAATATTTTTAATCGGAAAAACGTTAGTAGGGATGTTGTCTGGATTACGGAAACACATCAAGCCAAAAGCACCAGGCGACAAAGGCGCGCCAAATTCTATCTCTTCTTCATGAAAATAACCATTGACCACTTCAGTATGAAGATTGAGGGGTTTGGTTGAGCGGATAAAACTTTTTAGGCTGTTTTGAGCGGGCATTACCATATGATATAAACGTCCACCCATTTCATCTTGAAAAGAGGCAGGATTAAAACCGCAAAGTTTAAGAATACCGAGTAATGCTGCTGCTTGTAGTTTCCAGCTGTTTTTCTCAGGCACACTATCATCTAAAGGGGTAGGTGGTAGATTCGTCGTTGTTACCAAACCTTTAACCAGGACAAAAGGCGATGCACCGGTTTTTTGAAACAATTTAAGATTGGCAAGATTTTCTGCGGTTAAATGTTCCGCGAGAATTTCCGCTGAACATGCGGCGAGTTGATAGGGCATTTTTTCTGAGCAAATCTCACGACAAGCATGTTCAAGATGCTGGGATAGCGCAATTTGTTGTTGCGATGTTATTTGAATATAAACAGGAGGTAGCGCGGTTGCGACAGTCAGATTTGGCATTATTTTTCTCCTGCATAATATTATTATTTCCGTAGGATTTTATACATCTGAAAAATATCTAGGTCAAATGCCGAATCTTTTGTCATCCTTGTATAGGTTAGGTAATTCGTTCAGGATGACACCGAGTTAAAAAAAATCACTTGCAAACATGTGCCATTTTGAATAGCTTTGCCATTTCTGTACGACAAAAGCCGTACAGAAATCGTATTGATAAATTATTTTGAAGGATCAAAACACATGAAAAAATTACTTTGCTTACCTTTGTTCTTGTTAGCAGCCACCAGCTATGCCGATCAATTACAGACGTTTGAACAAGTCAAAGCCACTGCGCTGGCAGGAAAGAATATCCATATTGCGGTCGATTTTTCCAAATGCACTCCCGGCATGCCAGGCGTTCATATTGGCCTTTTCACTCCCAATGAAATACAAATAGATGAAGCAAATCTTTACTCATCACTCATGCATTTCACTCTTAACAATCCCCAGCATCGAAATACCCCTGTCTATGAATTCGTGAGTTATGATATTAAAAATGATGATAAGGTTGTCGTATCTTTTCAGACATTAGATGCCGTCAATTACAGCCCATTATCGCAAGCTGCATCAGTCACTTGCCCTATGAATTCCGGTGCAACAATTTCGAGTTAATTTGCATCTTTCGTGCCCGAGCCCGCGTGCGTGCCCGGGCCCGAAAAATCAGTGGCTTGAAATAGCTCATGGGGAATACCGTCGATTCAATTCGAACACAATAGCAGATACACTCGCTACAGTCAGTGCAGCACCTATAACGAATGCTTTAAAAAAACGTTGTGATGTCTGCACTGTCGGCGTTGTTTTGATAACTTCAACTTTAGGTGCTGATGTTGCAGGTGCTTCAGACGATGAGTATGAGCACAAGCCTGCCATGACGCCGCCATCAATCAAGTGAGAAGAGCCTGAAATATCTGGGTTACTTGCGACAAACACTGCATATTTAGCTACATTATCGGGTTTGCCCATGCGTCCAAATGGGAGTGAGCTAGCATAGTTTGCTAATGCGGATTGATCGCCACCAAAATTCCACATGGGAGTCTCGATATTCGCAGGTTGCAGTTCAACACAACGAATGGGATGCAGAGATTGTTTTTTATGAAAAAGTTGTGCGCCATAGATTGCAACAGTTTTGGTGTAATTTGACACGGCTGCTTTGCTTGCCGCATAAGCTGCACACGGTGGAACACCGACGAGTGCTGAGCGTGAGCCGATATTAATGATGCAAGGATCATCGCTCGTTTTCATCAGTGGAATGGAATATTTACAACCTAAAAACATACCTTCTACATTAATGGAAAAAATTGTCCGCCAGTCATCGAGTGAGGTATGTTCTGGATCTTGGGATTTTGCTTCGGGTAATTCGCAGACACCTGCATTATTGATTAAAATATCGAGTTTACCGTAAATTTTTTGAATATAAGCAGTGACATCTTGCCAATTTTTTTCTTCGCTGACATTTAAAGAGACATAATCAGCAGCACCAGCGGCGAGCGCCTGCGTTTTTTCTTCTTGTGCTGATTTTCTGCCGGAGGCTATTACAGTTGCACCTGCAGCTGAAAATGCTTTAGCTATCGCTGCTCCGATCGATTTGGTGCTGCCAGTGATGAGTACAACTTTGTTATTTAATGCTCTTGGGGTCATGTTTTTTTATCCTTTTGTGTCATCCTGAACGAGACTCTGTCATCCTGAATGAGACTCTGTCATCCTGAACGAAGTATTCGTTCAGGGTGACAAAAGTCACGTTATTTTCGTTTAAACGACATCACCGCTCCTTTTACAATTCCTGCTGCATCAAGAAATGCCGTAACCAAATTATTTCCATTCCAAAAACTAGCTGGACTTTGACTTGCTCTGCTAGCCGCAGCCACCTTCATTTCCAAATCTAAAGATTTAAATTTCTCTGACCCCGCCTGCTCAAACATTCTCTTCAAGATAATAACTGATTCCTTTATTGCTTCCTTTGTAGATACAACTGTGGGTACATGTGTGCCGCCATTATCACGCAGAAGATCAACGAAAACTTGTTTGTTATTTTTTTCAGCCCAGGTTAACAAAGTTTCATTCTCACCATAAACTCTATTTACATCAGCACCATTATCAATAAGCATTTGAGCCATTTCAGGCAGTTCGCTGAGGCAAGCAGTTTGTAGTGCACCTTTCCAAAGATTAACGTTAGCGCCTTCTATTTTAATCAACCATTCAGCAAGATCGCGATCATCTGCTCTAACAGCTTCTTCTAAAAGAGTCCTACCCATTCTACCTTCTCTATTTACCAGCAAATCACCTTCAAAATTCAACAAATAGTCAATATCACTGTCATTAAGTGGCTCATTACTTTTAATTTTATTTAGTATAGGTGAATAACAAACAACACCTCCCGCATCTAAGTAAGTCAAAATTTGATTTTGCGCATTTAAACTGGGTGACGGTGAGTTCTTTGCTCTCGCTGCATCAGAACTATTTTCTAACAATTTCCGAATATTTCGTTTTTTCTCATCGGACGTTAGTTGCTTGTTTTTGAACATTTCAGAGCACAATTGGATTATTACGCTAATCGATTTTCTATCTGTAAATAATGCTTCCTCCAACTCTTTTTTTGTTTCACCATGTAACATATAAATTATCCTTAAAATTTAATTCCAACTGTTTAAAGGAAACAATTGATGAAATTACAGCAAATGATTCCAACCGCGAAATTAGACCAACAAAATATTAACCAAGTTATGGTACATCTAAATCATTATAAAAAACACACCCCTGCTAAGTTGCAAAATACAACGAATACGTTGCGAGAGACATATAATTTTGGCTACGATTATTTTTCGATGACAAATGGGGATTATTCTACGACAGAGATTCCGAGTTTTCTGACAGACTTGTGCCAACAGTGTATAGAATCTTTTGCTGATTCAAAGCTAGGGAATTATCAAGAATATAACAATGTTATCGTGTCGATATATGCTGCGGGTTATCATCTTGAGCCTCATGTGGATGTTGATATTAATGACCAGACTACGGATGGTAAAAAGGTTGATTTTTATTTTGGAGAAAATGTATTGGGAGTTGTCCTCGTGCCAGATGTTGAAGGCAAATTTTTTATTGCAGAAGCGAGTTCTGACGCCAAAAGTTCATTGGATGAAGAGGCAGGAACCGTCTTTTTGTTGCAAGGGAAATATAGACGCCATCCTTATCTGCATGGCGTAAGTAAAGTAAAAAATCAACGTATTTCGGTTACTTTTAGAACTGTTCATTCATTGTAGACAACAAAACAAAAAAAAGTTAGGCTTGGCAACTTTATTTACGGCTTATTATTAAGGACATGATCATGCAATTCACCAAAAAAATTGGGAAATTAGCGTTATTTATTTCTGCGATTTTATTTTCATCGTTAGTGAGTGCCGAGACTCAGATGGCAACCGTCACGGGTGATACGGAAAAAGTATTGGCGTCACGAAAACCTATTGCTAACGTCGATCTCACAATTTTAGAATCAGGTGAAACATTTAAAAGCGACGACAATGGTAAATTTTCTTTTAATTGGCCGGTAGGCAAGTCAGTTACTTTAATTGCAAAAAAAGCAGGATTCAGAACTATTCAAACAGCGACATTTACTGTCCCAGCCGAAGGTTTGTCAGGTCCGCATCATTCGATCGGAATTGAAATGTTTGATCAACCAACATTTTTATTTATCGCGCTGGTCATGGGTAAATTAATTGATGAATCCAAGTGCCATGTATTTACGATGATTAGCGGTTACAACAAAACACTGGATGATTTACCGCAAGGCGAGCCAGATTCAACAATTGTCTTAACGCCAGCAGCTTCTGCTGAACCTTACTATTTTGATATTTTTAAAGAAGGTCCTTTTAAAGATAATATCAATCCTTTCACTAAGGGCTTAACCAAAACATCTGCTGCAGGCGATGTTGTTATTGCAAATCTAGAACCGAGTGAAACACCTTATACAGTCACGGCAAACAAAGCGGGTGTCATTTTTAGCGAAGCAAAATTCATTTGTAGCAAAGGAATGTTTGTAGAAATTAATACACCGAATAGTCCTAGCGTTCAAAAAAGTTTTGGTTAAACTGTAAGACGTAGCTTGAAAGATCTCGGCAGTGTGGGAGATCTTTCGCTACGCTCATTATAATATATATAAAACGAGTCATTCATGTTTTCTTCCTTGCAAAAAAGTCTTTTTTCGCATCTTTCTCTAGAAAAAATCTTACAGCGATTTAATAATGAATATAAAAGTACAACGCAATCTGTAATTGATGCGACTCCAGTAGGCGAATTGTGGCGCTACTTTGTTGATTACCCTGCAAAACAAGGTCTTGCTATAATTGTCGAACCTAATTATTTAACTGCTATCACGCAAGCGTTTCATTTTGTTTTAACCACCAATTTGAACTTCAACTCACCAGATGCTGCCGTTGATTTAGTTAAAATTTTGGTGAGAATACAACAAATCGCCATTCATAATGTGCTTGAAAAGAAACAAACGGGTTTTTGTAATTCAAGGATGATTTTTTACGGATTATTCAATCAACATAATACAACGCGAGAAGGCTTCGACGAAATATTAGAAGACATAAAAAAAGATCCTGCTCGACATCTTTATTTATTTTCGTGGGATACAAAGTCAAGGAGTATGTATCAGATTTATTTATCTGGTTCTGATCACACGAAGCTACTCGCTGTCCTGGCTGAAAGACCTCAATATTCAGGTAAAATTATAGATATCAGTACACTAAGCAAAAAAGAAATTGATGTTTTCTATAATACTTATGTTAAAGAATCTGATTTGGTGGGATGTAATTCACTTACAATAGCAACAAGTGCTGAACCAGATCTCATGTTGATGGAAAGAGAAAGTCGTGTAAAAGAAAAAGTGGAAACTTTCCTGACGAGATTGACCGCTGCCAAATCAAAGCAAGATAAACTCACTGCTATTGCAATTCTTACTGCAGATCTCGTGAGATATCATCCGTTTCAAGATGGTAATGCTCGATCAATTGCAATTTTATTTTTGAATTTATTATTAAAAGAAAATGGACTTCCACCAGCAATTGTTAATCCTAATTTCTCGGGAGGTTATACATTTGCACAATGGGAAAATGAAATTTTAAATGGCATGAGTAGGGCTCTAAGATTATCTATAGAAAAGAAATTTCTTTTTTTTACGAGCACTGGAATCATTTTAGCGAATGCAGCAGCAAAGCAAAAAGCGGATTATCACAAAGCGGTTAAGATAGAAAATATAAATAGAAAGATTCGTAAATTCAGTCAAATGTCCTCCGATAACGAATGCATTGTTGTTATTAAGGATCGATTTGAAGAACTGATGTATGAAGGGAGCTTGACAGAAGAGGATATGGCTTCTATCAGCCGTACTTGCACGGCGATAAGTATGAAAGATAACGTTAAAATATACTATCTCGTATTACTTTTGAATCACGAAATCGAAACGCTTTCTTCCAAGACGTCACATATGTTATTTAGTGCAGTCATGGATGCTAGGTTGCAGAATGTCTACAAACAAATTCTTGCTACAATAAAACAAGGTTCTCCAAAAGCATTGACGCAACTAGATTCTGTTTTGCAGGAATATCAGGAAGAATATAAAAGTTCAGCAAATCTGCTTGTTGAGACTATTCCATCTGATGAAATGTGGCGCTTTTTTATCGATTTTCCTGCAAAAGGTGGGCTTGTTGATTTTATAGAAAATAATTATGTAGTCTCATTAATGCAAGCATTCCATTTTGTATTAACACTGAATTCCAGTCATTTCGAAGATGATTTAGTTACGACATTGATAAAAACGCGAAAATTCGCGATAAAAAATGTATTAAAACAGCCTTTGGGATTTAGTCATGCAAACATAGTGTCTTATGGAGTTTGCCCATTTAATACGACACGTGAAGGTTTTGATGAATTATTAGAAGATGTAAAAGCAGATTCTGCTCGTTATATCATGTTATTCATTAAACAAAATAGAACTGTTGAGAGGATATATTTAGCGGGGCCAGATCAAAGTAATTTACTCACTTTAATAGATGATCACCCAAGATGGTTCGGTCGTATTATAGATGTTACAAAAATTGATAAAACAGAAATTGATGATTATTACAAACGATTTTGCATTATGTCGGATTCTATGGGTATGGATTCATTTAACATAGCAGACGCAAAAACTAGAGAGATGCGTGTCAAAAGTTTGCTGGGAGAATTTGAAAAAACAATTGTAACGTCTACCACAATGAAAAGTAAACTTACCGCTATTGCAACTCTTACTGCACGCCTAGTGAGATATCATCCATTTGATGATGGTAATGCTCGTTCTATTGCAATTTTACTTTTGAATTTATTACTCAAGGACAATGGATTTCCACCCGCAATCATCAATCCTAATTTCTCTGGTGGTTATTCATTTAAACAATGGGAAGAAGAAATTGTAAACGGTATGGAAAGAGTTTTGCAATTAGCTAAGGCTTCGTTAACATGTATTAGCACAAAAGAGCTTTTAGCAGATGCAACTGCGCAACAAATATGTGACTTCGATCACTCCGTCAAAATAGAAAATATTAATAGAAGAATTCGTAAACTAGCATTTGCAAACGAATTTGTTGAAAACGTCAAATGCTTCCTCGAAGATTTCATGTATGAAGGTGATTTGGAAGATCCTTCGCTTGAATCGATTGCTCGTGTTTTTAGTGCAATCAATGATAATACGAGTAAAGAAAAGCTTCGAGAAATTATTGGCTTGGAACTCGTTAATCAAAATCTGGCAAAAATGTTTCGACTTAAAGATGTTTATGGTGCGGTACTTGATGTATTAAGTGATAGTAAGCCTGGTCAAGAGAAGTTGGTTAGGCGGCATGTGAGATAGGTTCTTTCGTGCCCGCACACGGGCACGAAAAATCAGTGAAAAATGTTACTGATCTGTCTGCATCCCCAGTGTTTTCTGAACAGAACGAACTTGCGTCTCTTGCAATAAATTCAAGTTGAGACGAGCTGAGAATTTATCAATTATTTTTCTCGTAAGACTGCCAGGCTGCATGAGTTCAGCCAATTCAATCGCAGGTATATTAAGAGACTTTTTATCCAATACATGATCAAGCAGATTATTAATCGCTGCATTAAGCATATTTTGATTAGGTTGCATATCACGAAACAATTGACTTTGAGGAGTTGTTTCTTTGAGTTGCATACGGCAACTTCTCAAAAATGTGACGAATGTTCCCACATGCAAATCTCGTTCTTTTAGTTGACTGAGCGCAGCATCTATCATACTTGGTCTTTGCTGAATTAATTGTGCGGCCAAAGCAAATTTAGAGTGAGCCATTAATTCGCGTAACAATATTCCTAATCCAGGCTCTGAATAGTCGCGTAATAGGTTGTGTTTTAAAAAATACCGTATCGTGCTAGTACAATAGTCTTCAGTTGAAAATCTTTCTTCTATTGAAAGATTTGTTACAGAAAAAAGCTTAGGAAATAATGATTCGGCAGGCATGCTAGCGGGTAATAAGGGTTTATCACTTGGAAACAAAGAAGCAACAGCACTGTCAAATGGATGGCCGTGTGTGATGAATAAATCAAAAGCGATTGTTTCACGATTCTCTTTTACGAGAGGTATATGGTAAATCAAGCTTTCAACCAATTGTTGCTTTCCAGCTCTGCTGAGTTCTCTAATGACTTCTTTAAACATCTCAAGAGAATGTAGTTTTGCAATCTCAGGATTACGACAAACTAATACAAGAATCGGTTGACAATGTCCATATCGAATACCAGTAACGAGTGGGATATGACCCGCTAGATTTCTTGCGGTGCTACCAGGATTATTTGTATAAAGCATTGTTAATAATCGCTCGTCAAGTTTCTCTTGTCGCATATGTACATGCAGAGGAGTGTTTAATTCAGCATCCGGATGATTTTTAGGTACATCGGGTCTTAATTCAATAAGCTGTAGTGCTAATTCAACTTTGTTGGTTTCTACTAATTTTAAAAGTACGTTTCCTAAGTCTGGTTTTTCCTCGGGTTCTGCTAATCTAAGCAATACTCTCCCTAATTGAAAATCATCGTAATTGCTATTTTTAATGATAGTTGTTCTTAATTTAACGAGAGATTTTGCAACAGAGATTTCGCCAGCATCTATTAATTTAAGTAAAACTTCTCCTAATTCCTGATCCGTATAGGCATTAAATGTTAATTGAAGATTGCTGTCATCAAGAAACCAATCAATCGCAAAAAAATGATCATTCTCAAAAGCCATATCAAGTAATTGTTTATTGAAGTCGGGTGAAGTAGGAAATTGAGTTCTGCCGTGACGCTTTGTGGGAAGCATAAAGGAAGCTAGCAAGCTATTGATTGGCTTTGGTGTTGATAATAATTCAAGTGCCATACGATCACAGATAATTCGAAATGTTGGATTATCTTTATCGTTTAATAGAGCTATATTTCCATCCATAAATCGGATAACTGTCTCCGGCTTCAGATGAATAAGTGTAATTGCAAACTCTGGTTGCCGGGCATGGACAAATGTTAGTAGTATGTCTCTTAATTCTTGTTCGGAGAATTCTTTCAGGGTGCCTTCATTCAGAAACTTAGGAATATCAGCGAATCTATTTTTACTCAGTGCTTGTTGGAATGATTTTTTATCCGATGCTTGTCTACTCTTCATGGCAGTCCATACCTTATAGAAGTTAATAATAAGCCGAGTAATCTACGCGAAGAGATAAGCATGTTCAATTGCTTGTAGAAAAAATTACAAACCAATTACAGTTGACATAGATCGAGATTTCAATAAATTTTAATGATACCCTGTGCTTATAAAAATTGATGAGACTAAAATATGGCTAGAAATAGAAAAGCTAAAATATTGTTGGGCACATTAATGGGCGGCACATGTTTGGCACTAACAGCCGGTTCTATTCCTACGTTACTTTATTCCACCGCCAGGTCTAAAGAATATGAAAATGATTTTATTAATCAAAATATTGGCAAGGGTGAATTTGTTAACTGCACCCTAGTGGAAAAACCTAAGCGAATAATAAATTGCACAGATGATGACGATGATAAAGTTGCTGGTAAGTTATACTCTGACGCTTATCTTTATTCGGGTCGTCTTGAAAATACTCCCCTTGATAACCTCATTTATGCTGCTTTGTATTTTTTTGTGCCAGGTGCTGTTGTAGGATGTTTGTTGACTGCAGTGCGTCAATATTCTTGGGTATCTAATAATCCTATACAGAGATTGACGATAGTCGTAGAACCACCACCTGAGGAACAAAAAAATAAAAAACCAAGTAATTATGACCCAAGACAATTCAAAGCGGCCCCAGCGCAAGCACATCCAGATGGACTGAACGTCCCTTTGCTGAAATTTGAACCGAGAGCACTTGCTGTTAGATGATTTACGGGAAAATTTTTATCTACTGTTACGTCTGTCTTTTGGCGATCCTACAGCGGGTGTTTTTGCAGTCTGGTCATTCGATTGTACTGCGGGACTTGGCTTTTTCTCATGAGAGTGCGCGAACAATCCCCCTGAATGAAGATGCGAAGTTGCTTCTTCGGTTTGGTCCTCTTGCGGAGATTGAAGATTTACCAAAAATAATTTTATATCGTTAAGACTAATTTGATCCTTAGTAACGACAGCATCAAGATATTCTTTAAATTTACTGATAGTAGAGTCATCCCATTTCTTATCTTTATTTCGATTAAAAAACTCATTCAGTTGTATTATTTTTTTTGCGGTATTCGTTTTTCCGATCAAGCCTCGCTTGCTTTTTAATTTTTTGTTACCAATCAAAATTTTTAAATCGTCATGTAGCAAAAGGTGATGACTGGCTTGCTTGCACGCCTTGTAATTAGCAGGCGTGAAATTAATACCTACTTGAGCTAATAATTTAGTTAACTCAGTTTTACTAGGCGGTGTCTTTTTAAGTAATTCGTTGAGATTTTTAATAAACCCCGGATCTTCTTTTATTTTTTTACTCTGACTAGGATCGATTGTGTTTGCTAGGGTTGTAATATTTTCTCTAAAATAAGCATCTAATATTTTTGGCGACGCATTATCGCGAAGATATTCAAGTAATGAATAATTGATAGAGTAGTTGGTTTCAAAACTTTTTGCTTTAGTTTTTAATTCTAGCAATCTTTCATTCTGTTTAAGACTCGGACTCTGTAGCTTTGGCAGCGCAGCATCTTCATCATCTTTAGTAGGCGTTATTCCAAGTTTTTTGTATTTGTCAAAAAATGCTTTTTGATCTTTCTCTCTCTGAGCGAATTCGTCTTTAGCAAGTTTTTTTCACGCAATGCTTTTTCAGAAAGTTTAAGTGATCGAATGTAACCATCTGCAGGACTTGGCTTTGGTTGATGTGCAATTGCTTTTTCTATGAGTGGAAAAACGTATTTATCATTATAGTCTTTAATTAGCTGACGATTTGTTTCTATTCTGTCTAAAAAAACCTTAATTTCTTTTAAATCATTACGCTCATTTGCCAGTACGCGCATTGGGCCGTTTTCATCCAGATCGATTTGGGACAGCATTGAACTATATTCCCTTTCCAGGGTATCGATAGCTGGCACGACTAAGTGTGTTGTGTCATTCATATCAGTTGGACGTAGTTTGGTAAAATCATTAAAACGATCCAGTAATTTCTGTGATCTTAATTCTGCGTCAGCTAACTCTCTGGTAATTTTTAAATAAGAAAATGCCTGCGAGCTCAGCGCCATTTTAATTGCATGTGCACTTAACATGTCACCTGCTTCATAACAAAGAATACATACTTTCATCCAATGCGCCATTTTTAGTGCGCGTGCTATAAGATCACTTTCAGCAAAAATTTCATTTTCCACATGTAAAATCAGATCGGTCATATAAGCTTTAGGTAAAGAGGTATTTGGTGTTTCTGCATTTGTGATTAACGTACCATCTTGTTTCATCCGCATTGCTATGAAAAAATCTCTGCTTTGATTAAAGAGTGCAAGCGCGATATCTTTAGCGCTAAATAGGGGTTCGGCATTTTTCAATTCAGCATGATCGTTTAACATGATCATTACCTCAATAGCTATATATTTCTATTTTACTCCAGAAAAGCAACTTTAGTGTTACTATTGAGATTGTTATCTGATTGATTTATTGAAAGGAATTGACTGTTATGAGACGCCGCATACCAGATTCAGAGAAAACCTCATTAGAAAAAGCGATGCAATCGGAGTCAGTAGAAGTCATCCGATCTGCATTGGAAAATGGTGCTACCGCTAATTATTTTGACTATGATTTGCATGGAAATCATTATTATGCGTTAACTGAATTTTTATTAGATAAATGTAATAGAAACATCAGTGAGAATGATCTCGAAATAGTGAAATTATTGCTAGAACATAAAGCTCATCTTTACTGGGAAGATAAATACGGCAATAGGCCTCTTGATTTGGCATTGAGATGCAAAGGTGAAAACAAAGATAAATTATTAGTTATTTTAAAAGAAGCAGGATTGGATTTTAATAAAGAAAATTTGACTAGTACAGTTAGTAAAAGCGGAACATCACTTGGTGTTGCGATTCGAACTGGGCATGAAGAAGGTGTGAGTTCTTTACTAAAACACAATGCCAGTGTGCATAAAACTTCTTGCGGTAAAACTCCATTACAAATTGCTGCGCAACGTCAAAGTATGCCGCTTGCAAAAATGTTATTGGATGCAAAAGCAGAAGTTGATTATATTGTCGATTCTTTTCCTGGGTGGATAAGCGAACCCGCACAAACGCCATTGCACATTGCAGTCGGCAATGAGCAACGTGAGATGGTTGATTTGTTATTAGCAAGCAAGGTTAATCCCAATGCGTATGATAAAAGACGTACGCCGCTATTGACTGCAGCTTATCAAAATTCATCTAGTCTTATTGCTTGTTTATTGCAGCATGGAGCGAACCCATTCATGGCAAACAACAGCGAATGGGATACACCGCTGCATTCTTATCACAAGGAAGTGGTAGCGACGATTAAGCAATCACCGATATTCAAGGAGAATACAAAAAAATTGATAGACGCCGGATTTTTTAGTAGTGAACCCAATGAAAATATTATTTCTGTTACAAGTCCGCCGTTTGTGACTTCGATGAAAGAAGGCAAATATTATAAACAAAATAGAGGCGAAAAAGGTGCGCGAGTGTATTGGCTTGAGAATCATCATAAATGTTTGCAAGATTTTTCTAAAGCAGTGATGGATAAAATTGATATGTATTGGGATTTGCCGACGCTCGTGGAAGTGGAAGAGCCTGCTCCGCGATTGACGGCGGGTGTTAAAAGGCCTAGATAATCCATCATCATCCGCGATGCTCTCTTAGAAATCCTTCCCCCTGTGGGGGAAGGATTTCTAATTAGCGAGTAAAATGCAAGCGCAGCAAAATGCCATTCCGACTCCAAAAAGACGAAGCATACTCATCATATCAGCGTCGAAGAAAGTATGTTCCTGAGCTAGTCTAAAAAAACCTTGGGTAAGCATAAATTTCCTTAATTTAAATTATTTTTTAATTCAAAAAGAAAGCTTCTATGAGCTCTTTCAAATCTAAATCTTTTTTTGCGATTAGTATTAAGATTTGCCTTTGAGGGTCTATTTACAAAATGCTATTTGCAAACAGACCCTTAAATAGAATTAACCAACAGAATAATCTTCACCTACACCTTGCACGATAGTGTATTCACATTTTGCGCCATTATAGCTAATTGGGCGAATATCGGGATTAGCAGGACCGTTCGCGGTGATAATGAACACGCATGCTTTTGATGAAAATGTTGCGACACTGTCTTGAGTCAAAGTCAGTGTATACGCCACATTAAAATCATCGCTAGGATCAAATCCGAAACCATATTTAGCTGGGCATTGTGGATTCACACTAAATGTTGAAATAGGTGTAATGCCATCTGCAGCAACGAAAATTGACAATTCATTGATGCCTTTTAACGTTGCATGCCATTGACCATTTTGCGAGGTGACATTATGCCAAGAATGAATTGGACTATTGGCCATCGCGATGGAAGAAGCTAACAATAATATTGGTGTAAGTAAAATTTTTTTCATGCGTAAACATCCTTATTTGTTAATGTAAAATTTGCGTTAGCATGATAAGCATTTTCAAAATTGGGGTCAAACATTGCGTGTCTCACTGCTTTTTCGTGCCCGTGCCCGTGAGCGTGCCCGTGCCCGTTTTTTCTTCAACAAACCGACTAAGCAATAAAGAAAA
>CAZAXX010000054.1:0-17219 GCA_964489265.1 uncultured Coxiellaceae bacterium | reverse complement strand
ATAATAAGTTATTTAAAATCAAAATTTAGCCGCAGTTCTTCTTCAGAACTGGAGCACCCCCTTCTCATCTCCTCTTCTTCTCAAGATGCAATAATGCGACAAAAACGGGCAGAAGAAGAACTGGAGCGCGTAATTGCAAATGGAGGGGAGAAGAGGGGCAGAATTGTTTACCCTCAAGTTTCTTTTACTGAAAACAATTTACCTGAGAACTTTTCTCTTAGTCATCAAGTAAAAGCAGCCAACTCTTGTTCACGAATATTTAAGAAGCTTTTTCCATGTACCAAAGCTACTAAAACTATAGACATTGTTTTTGTAGACTACGAGCAAGAAGAAAAATTAAGCGAAAGAATGTTCCCGACTCAAGAAGCTATCCAAAAAAATGAAATAAAATTGGCTGAGATGGAGAAGGCGAAAATTGCGACGAATCAAGCGATTATAAGTAATATACTATCGCTTGATTCGGATGAAGGAAAACCTGCACCAGCAACATTGTCAATGTCATAATAAGAATTGTGGATTTTTGAGACCGACAGTAGTCGGTCTTTTTTTTTAAAATTTATTAAGGATTTTTACGACTAACAGGCGTTGCAGTTTGTTTTTGTTCGGAGTTCACTACAGATGATTTCGGACTCGCAAAAAACGTATTGCGTGAAGTACCCAGCGCAAAATGAGCTGAATTTGCTGCCGTCGCTTTCGCAGTACTTAATATTTGGCGCAGATCATTCGGATAAGATTCTTGAATATCAAGATTGGCAACTTTTATTAATAGATCACCGAATTTAAACTTATCTTTACCTTGTGCGTTTTTCCAAATTGCTGCAATACCTTCCATCATTCGGAAAAATTTTTTCTCAGGCGTCGCCATATTTTCACTGGTAGATTCTAGATTAAAACGATTGATCAAATTGCCAATGCCATTTGCCAATTCAGTATTCACAGGCAACTTATCTTTTATACTTTGCAGTTCACCAAGCAGCCAGCGAAGATGCTCTTCTGATATGGTAGCCATAGATTTCTCCTAACAGGTTGAAATCTTGCTTAATATAAGTATAACAGCTGAAAAAATATTTATTTGAATGCAGTCAATTATATGAAAATATTCATATTTAAAAGAACTTCAATGCCTGGAAAGCAAGGTGCTAATTATCCCGTGGCTTTGTTGTTCATTTTATGATAATTTGACCCTAAATTGGATAAAACACATCACAGAGAAATGCAATGCCAGGTTACATTGATGCCAGGACTGAAGAAATAACTAATATCGCTGTTCTCATCGAGAGAGAAGAAAATGTCGAGTTAATTATTCAGGCTGCTTCTGAAATTCCGTCGATACCAACGGATCTTGAAGATGCGGCTGACTGGATTGGACGTAAACGTTTTGCCAGCGATCCTGCCAAAGCCACTCTTTTTCTTACAGCCTCACAATTTTCAGATCTTCTCGAACTGTATGAAAAAACGAGAGCTTCAATACCCGAGTGTATCTCAGGTTTGAGTCTTATGTATCATGGCGGCCCCACATCGAGTGCGGAAATTCATGAAGCTCTTACGACGCTAAAAGAAATTCGCTTCGCGGAGCGGTTGACGGATTTAATGAATCCTTCGATGGGTTATGCTCAAATGCACCCGGAATTTCAATTAAAAGATCGTACTTGCCAGGGCGTAACACTCTCCTACAGTGCTAAACGTCGTATTGAACAACATGAAAAATTAGTCGCTACTATTAACGCACACAAACGACGTATTGCACATTCGTGGCATAATTTTGTCGAGAACCTGGAAGCGAAGGAAGCCGATCAAGCTCGTTTGAAAATCGTTGCTCATGGTCCAGTTGATTGGGTTGATAATTTTATCAAGCTTTGGGAAGCGCATATCGAGCTACACGATGATAAAAATGCTATTAATATTTATAATCAAACACTGGAGCTACAAGCAGAAGTAACAAAAATTCAAGCCGAATTGCTTAGTAATCAAAAAATTTCAAATGTATCACCCATCGAATTATTTTCTAATTTCAAATCCTGGCGTTTCGATCATACCTTACATCTTCGGGCAGATGAAATTCGCCCTCACTTCTCTGCATCAAATGACCGCAAAATGAGGGAATATCTTGAAGATAATTTCATTAAACCTGTTATCCAGCGCGGCGTTAAAGTGAATTATAAAGCTTATTTGAAAAGTTATATGGCTCGACTTTTTGGTTCACCTGATATTCATGGAGTAAAATGGAGCGAACAGCGTTCTAACGATACAGGTCGATTCTGGCCGCATGCAGTGTTGGTTAAATACCGTCCTACTTAAATCGATGTCTTACAGCATGGGTTCCTTTTGGTTGTTCTGCATCTTTGGGCGACCGGTATTCGGGAGTCGTTGTGCCTGCCCTCGGACTGTATACTTTTATGTATGCTTTCATATCTAGCTCGATTCCTCTTCTTTTAAGAGGAGGAAGCATGGTGTTAATTAAATTCTCCTCAACAGTATTATGATCAATCTCTTTTGCTAGAGGTGAACCAGGGGCAGCAAAGAGTGTGTGTCCAGCTTCCCACTGCTTTTGCCCGGGTTTTTCGTTGGTGCCAGGCTTGCCAAGAGCAAGAGCACGAACATTCTCTTCTCCCGCCTTGGGCTTCTCTTTTGCAGCACTGACGATTTCCTTCCCTTTTTTTGTTAAACTTGCGCCCGCGCAAGTGCGATCGTTGACGCGAAAGAAGGGAACTTCTGTATCCTCATCCATGGGAAGTGAATCCCTAACCAAAAGTTCTGCAAAATTTACAAAGGTATCTCGGTATTCGAGGAAATTATTATTTGCTGTGTCCTCATATGCTTCTCCCGACGGTCCTCCATGGTACATAACAGAAAGAGCTCGTACACTACTAGGCAATAATATCTTTTTTGCTTCAGCCCATTTTACATATTCGGAGAGCATGCCAAGTGTTAGATAACAGGTGCTTCCGCCCGTCATTTCTCGTTTTCGTTTTATCCATTCCATCGCATCTCTAAGTTGATTGTCTCTCTTTTTGTCTTTACCTTGAACTTCTTCTCCAATGAGCACAATGATGTCGACATCTTTCGAGGCTATTAACCATGTATGAAATTCTCTATTGAATTGATCTTCTTTAGCCTCGTAAATGGTTGCGGTGGGATCGACATCATCTGATTTCCAGTTACTACCATATCTCTTTGCAATCCCATCGAATAAGAAGGGGTCTTTTTTCTGTTTTGTATTTTTTCTTGGTGATAGTTCTGGTGGTGGGGCGGCTAAGGCGCTTTCTTTTAACCAACTTAGATGATCTTTCTGCGTGAATTCCGCTCCAACTGGATTAGAGTTTAAAGTGTAGTCCCTAAAGTAGTAATCTCTATCCGTAGTGATCCAGGAACTGTAATGTGAATACTCATCGGCCCAGGTAGCCATTATGGTCGTCGCTAGCCCATTTGACATTCTCGCTAGGGCCTCGGGACGATATTCAAAACTCTTCATCTCGGGTTGTGCCACCCCTTCAGTTATTATCCCTGCAATTCCATTTCTTAGTTTTACAAGAATCTCTTTTAATTTAGCTGCCGCATCAGATTTAGTAGCTAGAAGTTCATCCCATTCTTGCTTTGCCTCTTTTGATTCTTTCTCATTTTCTGGTCTCAGCATCATTGAGAGAGAGTCATTTTCTAGTAACCACTCTTCTAGCTCAACTATGGGGTCTAACAATCTCTTATCATCAGACATTAATGATTGGAATGAGTCTAATAACCCGGCTAATACGGGTTTATCATAAAGGTACGATTCAACCCCGCTGACTACATGAGCAAGCCATTTTTCCCGTCTAGCCACCTCATACTCTCTCTTTACACCTGCTTCAAGCTCATCTTCTTCTTCTTCAGGTGAGTCTCCCTCCTCTTCAGAATCTACTGTCTCTTCTTCAGAATCTGTCTCACTTTGTTCAAGAGAATCTGGCCGGTCTCTTTTTTGATTGAGCATGACTATATCCCCCTAGCAAGAGCACGCGATACTTCTTTGATTTTTTTACAATTTAACCGCGTTCAGGTTGGTAGCATCTAATTAATTATAGCATAAAAAAAGAACAGACAGGGGGTGTAAACTGAGCCCCGCTAGTTGGAGCTCAGGTATGAGATGGGCTTTAAATTTCACTTACTGATAACGAATCAACTTTCTGCATACCACGCGGCAACTTATTACCACGGCGACCACGCTCACCGACATAATGCTGCCAATCAGCCGGTTTTAACTTCAATTGTTTGCTGCCCGCTTTCACTACGAGTAATTGAGTTGGAGTAAGCACTGCAAGATTAACAACAAATTCTTCATAGGATTATATTCTTTTAGAGTGCAACTCGTTGGAAGTTGCAAGAGCGTAACATGAAGCCCTCTCCGTATTATTTGATGATAACAAATCAGAATTCGTTAATGAGAGGGGTTCGTCTCATCATATATCAAATTAATATATAACTTGATGCATGATGAAACTTGCCACTGTCATTTTAACGTTAAGCAAAACGATTTGCCTGAGTATGTTGCTGTTCTGTCACTGCATCATTGCTTTGATTAGTAGGCGATGGTGGCTGTCTGAATTGAGCGCTAGACAGTCTTCCAAATGCACTTGGAGAAGTATCACCTGGTTTATCAACATTTTGATTTATTGATTCTGGCTGCTTTGGAGCTACTTGTTTATTTTTCTGTTGTAAATCATCTTTTTTTTTGGCTGCTTCTTTCGCTAAAGTTGGAGCCATTTGTTTTAAGAGCCAACCAAAGAATTCTTCATCTTCAGAACCATCTATCATGTTTTTCTCCTCATATTAATAATTTATTGCATCTATTATTCCAAGCCACCTTATAGCAGTAGAATAATTGGTAAGCAATAAATTTGTAATTAATAGGTGTTATTCACTTACAGATAATGAATCAACTTTCTGCATGCCACGCGGCAACTTATTACCACGACGCCCACGCTCACCGACATAATGTTGCCAATCAGCCGGTTTTAACTTCAATTGTTTGCTGCCAGCTTTCACCACCAATAATTGAGTAGGCGCAAGCACAGCAAGATCAACAAGAAATTCTTCTCGAGCAAGAACGCGACTGCCTGGAATTGCGAGCATTTTGTTGCCCTTGCCTTTTGAAAGTAACGGCAACTCACGTAACGGAAACACTAACAAATGACCGGTATTGGTAACAGCAGCCAGCAAATCGGTTTCCTGATTATTGATTAAACGCGGCTGCAATGGTCTTGAACCTTTCGGTAAACTCAAAGCTGCTTTCCCTGCTTTATTTTTTGCATAAAGTTCTTCAAGTTTGACAATGAAACCATAACCCGCATCCGACGCCATTAAAAAATGCTGATCACTTTCACCAAACATCACCGCAATGAATTGCGCATTGTCAGGTGGATTTAAACGTCCAGTCAGCGGCTCACCTTGCCCGCGTGCAGACGGCAATGTGTGTGCCGGAAGTGAATAAGTTCGACCTGTTGAATCTAAAAATACCGCAGGTTGATTGCTCCGCCCCAGCGCGACAGATTGAAATGCATCGCCCGCTTTATAACTTAAGGTAGCAGGATCAATCTCATGTCCTTTCGCCGCGCGCACCCAACCCATACTGGATAAAACCACAGTTAATGTTTCAGTCGGCAGAATTTCAGTTTCACTCATGGCTTGCGCTTCTTTGCGCGTCACAATCGGTGAGCGTCTCGCATCACCATATTTTTCGCAATCCAGCAGTAATTCTTTGCGAATTAATTTTTTCATGCGCGCGTTTGAACTTAAGGTTTGTTCAATATCTTCTTGCTCTGCAGATAATTCTTTTTGTTCTTTCTTAATTTGCATTTCTTCCAAGCGTGCAAGATGACGCAATTTAATTTCGAGAATAGCCTCAGCTTGTTCATCAGATAATTTGAAGCGCTTCATCAGCACCGCTTTCGGTTGATCTTCTTTGCGAATAATTTCGATCACTTCATCTAAATTAAGATAAGCAATTAATAATCCCGCTAAAATATGCAAACGATGCTTCACATTGTCTAAACGATATTGCAAGCGACGTTTGACAGTAGTGAGTCGATACTCAAGCCATTCTTTAATAATCGTAACTAAATCTTTAACTTCGGGACGACCATTCAAACCAATCATATTTAAGTTGATGCGATAACTACGTTCCAAATCTGTCGTCGCAAATAAATGCGCCATCAACATTTCCACGTCAACGCGATTAGAGCGCGGAATAATCACAAGGCGTGTAGGATTTTCATGGTCGGATTCATCACGCAAGTCAGACACGATCGGCAATTTTTTATTTTGCATTTGATCAGCAATTTGTTCTAACACTTTTGCGCCAGAGACTTGGTGCGGTAATGCAGTAATAATAATTTCATCATCTTCCATGGTATAAACAGCGCGCATGCGTAACGAACCATTACCTGATTTGTACATCGCTAATAATTCATGACGCGGCGTAATAATTTCTGCTTCGGTCGGAAAATCTGGCGCAGGCACATGTTCACAGATTTCTTCGAGTGTTGCGTGTGGATGATCGAGCAAATGAATGCAGGCATTCACAACTTCTTGTAAATTATGCGGCGGAATATCGGTTGCCATACCGACCGCAATTCCTGTCGTGCCATTTAATAAAACATTGGGTAAGCGCGCCGGTAACAGAGCAGGTTCATCGAGTGTGCCATCAAAATTAGGCACCCACTCAACCGTGCCCTGTCCTAATTCAGTCAGTAAAACGTCAGCATATTGCGACAAACGTGATTCGGTGTAACGCATGGCAGCAAATGATTTTGGATCATCCGGCGAACCCCAGTTGCCTTGACCTTCAACTAGTGGATAACGATAAGAAAAAGATTGCGCCATTAACACCATCGCTTCATAGCAAGCCATGTCGCCATGCGGATGAAATTTACCGAGCACGTCGCCGACTGTGCGTGCGGATTTTTTAAATTTTGCAGTGGATTTTAAACCGAGCTCAGACATGGCGTACACAATGCGACGTTGCACTGGTTTTAAGCCATCGCTAATGTGCGGTAATGCGCGATCTAAAATGACATACATTGAATAATCAAGGTATGCTTTTTCAGTAAAATCTTTGAGTGGGATGCTTTCAGTTAGTATTGTGCTCATTCTGTGTGTGCCTTTAAAAGAATTTGTATGGGGTTACACCGACGGCTCAGCTAGATTTCCTTTTTTCTCTAGCCAGGCTTTACGATCTTGCGCACGTTTTTTCGCAAGTAACATATCCAGAATTTTGTCAGTATTGTCATGATGTGCAATGGTTAACTGCACCAGGCGCCGTGTGTTTGGATCCATCGTTGTTTCGCGCAATTGCAATGGATTCATTTCACCCAATCCTTTGAAGCGAATCACATTCGCTTTTCCTTTTCGCTTTTCTGCCGCAATGCGATCTAACACGCCTTCTTTTTCCGCCGCATCGAGCGCGTAATAAGTTTCTTTGCCGTGATCGATTCGATATAACGGTGGCATGGCAACATACACATGACCTGCTGCGACGAGTGGACGAAAATGTTTGACGAATAACGCGCAAAGTAACGTTGCAATGTGCGAACCATCCGAGTCAGCATCCGCTAATATGCAAATTTTTCCATAACGCAAACCCGATATATCCGCATGTCCCGGTTCAATCCCAATCGCAACAGCAATATCGTGTACTTCCTGAGATGCAAGAACTTGCGTCGATTCGACTTCCCACGTATTTAAAATTTTACCGCGCAGCGGCATGATCGCTTGAAACTCGCGGCTGCGCGCCTGTTTTGCAGAACCACCTGCGGAGTCACCTTCCACTAAAAATAATTCGGTGCGACTCACATCCTGGAGCGAGCAATCAACTAATTTGCCAGGCAATGCAGGCCCTGCCGTTACTTTTTTACGAACCACAGTTTGCGCTGCTTTCATGCGTTTTTGCGCGCTTTGAATCGCGAGATTAGCGAGAGCTTCACCTAACGCGACATTTTGATTTAACCACAAACTAAACGCATCTTTTACCACACCTGAAACAAAGCTCGCACATTCTCGCGATGAAAGACGCTCTTTGGTTTGACCAGAAAATTGTGGTTCTTGTAATTTAACAGAAATAATATGCGCACAACGATCCCAAATATCTTCAGGCGCAAGTTTAATTCCGCGCGGCAACAAATTTCGAAACTCACAAAACTCACGCAACGCTTCCAGCAAACCTAAACGAAAACCATTGACGTGTGTGCCACCTTGCGCAGTTGGAATCAGGTTGACATAACTTTCCGCGACAATGTCACCTTGTTCTGGAATCCAAAGCGCGGCCCAATCAACTGTTTCTTTGTTTCCAGTAAAAGAACCTACAAACGGTTCGCTGGGAATATATTCAACATTACCGACTGCTTCAACGAGATAATTTGGCAAACCATTTTCATAATGCCATTCTTCTGTTTCATTGGTATGTTCGTCATGAAATGAAACATGCAAGCCAGGACATAACACAGCTTTAGCGCGCAACGTATGTTTTAATTTGCTGACAGCGAAGCGAGCGGAATCAAAATATTTTTCATCTGGAACAAATCGAATGCTGGTGCCCGTTTCGCGTTTGTTGGCGGTGCCAATTTTTTTTAATTCACTGGATTTTTCACCATTTTTAAATTGAATTTGGAAAAGTGCGCCGTCACGTTTTATTTTTACATCTAATGTTTTAGAAAGCGCATTCACCACGGAAATACCAACACCGTGCAAACCACCTGAAAAACGATATTGTTTATTTGAAAATTTTGCACCGCTGTGCAGTTTCGTTAGAATTAATTCTACGCCGCTTAAGCCTTCTTCAGGATGAATATCAACCGGCATGCCGCGACCATCGTCGGTGACTTCCAGTGAGCCATCTTTGTAAAGTGTGACTTGTAACGATGACGCATGACCTTCCATTGCTTCATCGACACTGTTATCAATGGCTTCGCGCGCCAAATGATTGGGATTGGTCGTGTCGGTATACATGCCTGGACGACGTCGCACAGGTTCGAGACCGCTTAATACTTCGATCGATTCTGCTGTATATTGGTTGGATTTCATAAATGGTATTTAATTCCTAATTTTTTTCTTGGATGGCTTTTTCCAATTCTTTAATTTTAATTTCCAAATTTTCAATTTTTTTGCGACTGCGTGCGAGCACTTTGGTTTGTGTATCAAATTCTTCGCGTGTCACCAAGTCTAATTTGTTAAAAGCCGACTGCAATACAGCATGAAAATTTTTTTCGACATCTTTTTTCATCGTATGCAAACCGGGCGGCAAAGCATCACATAATTTTTGCGCGAGTTCATTTAAAAATTTCAGCTTTTCCATACATTATCCTTCTAATTCCGTGCGCATGAATTCAGGCAAAGCAAAAGCGGCTCTATGAATATCGAGATTGTAATAGTGCGTAGCAAATGATTTGTTGAAAATATCTTTTTCGCGCGGACGTTTTATCGTGCCATATTTGATGGCCATGATGGCAGAACGCCAGCCAGAAGTATAGCTTGGCTCTGGAAATTGAAGTGCTTGAATATCACGAAATCCTGCTGTTTTTAACTTGTGTTGTGTTACTTTAAGGCTGTCCACGTCAAAAGGCGACTCACACGGTTGAATCAAAATACCGTCTTGATGGAGTTTATCAAAATAAACTTGATGATTCATTGGCGTTGGTTCTTGACCAATAATGATAATATCCAGTGAAGCGGGTGCTATTGCCGTTAGATCATTACAGTAGTGGACACGAGCGTCAGTGTTTTCATGGCTACCGACTTGTGCCATGATTTGCCATACTTCGGTGACGGTCGGATGTTTAAGCACTTCTTGAATGACGCCATGATCGTAATCATTCAAAATAGCGATATTGCGCGGTTTGCGATGCGCAAACAATGGAATATGCGTCATCATTTCATGGTAAATAACGACATTGCTATCAAATGTTGGCTGAGACATGGGCGCGTTCCTTTGAGACTAATTGGCATTCATTCTGACTTAGAATCATGCAAAGAACAAATAATACTACGGTACTGATATATGAAAAAGATGACATTGACAATTGCGACACGCGAAAGCCCTCTGGCTCTTTGGCAGGCAAATTGGATCAAGACCCAGCTGGAAAAAATCCATCCGACGTTGGAGGTCCGTTTATTGGGCATGACGACGGAAGCAGATAAAATGCTTGCGACACCTCTTTATAAAGTAGGTGGGAAAGGGTTGTTTGTTAAAGAATTAGAAGAAGCTTTGTTTGCAAAAACAGCAGATATTGCAGTGCATTCCATGAAAGATGTACCTATGGTATTGCCCGACGGTCTTTTGGTGCCCGTCATGTGTCAGCGCGAAGAACCGCGTGATGCATTCGTCTCAAATGACTACGCCACGTTGGCTGATTTGCCAAAAGGCGCTGAAATTGGCACATCGAGCTTGCGTCGGCAGAGTCAGTTGTTGGCACTACGTCCGGATTTAAAACCGCAATTTTTACGTGGCAATGTGAATACGCGATTGCAGAAACTGGATGATCAGGATTATGCGGCAATTATATTGGCAGCGGCAGGATTAAAACGATTAAATTTCGCAGAGCGTATCCGTTCCTATCTTACGCTGGATCAGTCACTGCCAGCGGCAGGCCAAGGCGTGTTGGGAGTTGAGTGTCGACTGGATGATGAATTAACTCAGCAATTAATTGCGCCGCTGAATCATGAGGCGAGTTTTATTTGCGTGACAGCTGAGCGTGCAATGTGCCGTTATTTAGGTGGTGGTTGTCATGTGCCAATCGCCGCTTATGCAGAAATTGTCGAAAATAATCAGGTTGTTCTGCGCGGTCTGGTTGGTACTGTCGATGGCGAAAAAATAATACGTGCTAGTGCATCCGATACAATTTTTCGCGCAGAAGAGTTGGGCGTGTCAGTTGCGAAAGATTTGTTAAATCAGGGCGCAGGCGCAATTTTGACTGCATTGGCGGTATAACATGGTTTTTGATTTAAGTGGATTACAAATTCTCGTCACACGGCCTAAGCCTTATGGTGATCAGCTTTGTGATGAAATCACTGCGCAACAGGGCCATGCAATTTATTTTCCCACCATTGAAATTGTTCCAATTAAAATTAACGAAGAAGAAATTAAACTACTCGCGCAAGTTGACTGGCTTATTTTTATTAGTCCACAAGCGGTCTTGTGCGGCATCCCAGCGATTCTGGAATATTGGCCAGATTTTCCAGGGAATGCAAAGCTCGCAGCAATGGGTGAAGGAACAGCGAAGGCGCTTTCGCTCGAGGGTTTTGTTGATGTCATTTATCCACCAGCGGATGAATCGACCAGTGAAGGTTTTCTAAAATTACCTGGTTTTAATGCGTTATCCGGCAAACAGATTGCACTGATTAAAGGAATCGGCGGCAGGGAGTTGCTTGCTGAAACCTTGCGCGCGCGCGGTGCAAACGTGCAATCGATCGATGTTTATCGGCGTGAGCTGCCAGTTTATGACAAGATAGATTTATTAAGACAGCAAAAAATCGATATAATGGTATGCACGTCAGGTGAGAGCTTGCATAATTTAATAACGTTGCTGGGCGATGGGTTATTTCAAGTGCCTTTGGTTTTAGTCAGTCAGCGGCTAGTTGAATTGGCAAAGGAGTTAGGATTCAAAAAAGTTTTTTTAGCAAAAAACGCGAGCCATGCTGCAATTATCGATACGTTGTGCTTCATAAAAGGAAATGGTTATGTCAGAAAATGAAATGGAACAAGAAAAAATTGCGCCAACAGCGCGCCCATTTTTTTGGGGAAATATTGGAATTTTATTCTCTGGACTTGCAACAGCGGTATTGATTGTCTCAATGGGTTTGGCAAGTTATGGCTTGCTCGCAGTCAATGGTAGTTTTGCAGATAGACTTGCACAATTGAGCAATGGATTTACGCAATCACAAAATACGGTGGCCGATGCACAAAAAACCGCGACCGATGTTCAGCAAACCATGCAGCAAATGAGCGCGGAATTAAAAACTCAGGCACAAGCGATTGCTGATTTGCAAAAATCACAGCATAGCAACAAAAACGAATTTTTAGCAGCAGAAGCGCGGTATTTGATTAAATTAGCCAACGACACGGTGCAATATGACAATAATACGTCAGTCGCCATCAAATTGTTACAATCAGCAGATCAAGATGTTGCTAAATTATCAGATCCCAATGTGAGTTCAGTGCGTCAAGCATTAGCAGCCGATTTGGTTGCACTGCAAGCAGTGCCACAAGTTGATGTGACCGGTATTTATGTTCGATTATCTGCGTTAGATGATCAATTGGATAAATTACCGATTTTGAATAAATTTGCCAGCATGCAAGTCGTCGCGCCTTCGGAAAAAACCAATGATGCGGCAACGTGGTGGCGGCGTGGTTTAAATACCATGTCAGATGTGTTGCAACGAATTGTTATCGTTCGAAAAACTCAACCGAATATTCCACCATTTATCGCGCCAGACCAACAAGTATTTTTATATCAAAATTTACATGCGCAAATAGAAAAAGCGCAATGGGGTTTGCTGCATCGTCAACCAGAAATTTATCGCAAAAGTTTGCAGCAAACAGCAAATTGGGTAAAACAATATATCGTGCAAGATTCTCCCGTGACCAAACAAGTGTTGACTGATTTGGCGCAATTACAAGAAATTAATGTGCACCCTGCTCTGCCTAATGTAAATAATTCACTGCAGGCGATTCAAACTTATTTAAATAATGCAAACAAATAAATTTTACCGCTAAGGAGATACACATGCGGCGATTTGTGATTGGAATAATCATTTTAATTTTTTCTGTCTGGCTTGGTTTGCGAATTGCGCGAGATCCGGGTCTTGCATTATTTACTTATAATAACTGGTCAGTGGAAATGCCACTCTGGTTTGCAGTGCTCAGTTTAATTGTGCTGATGGTTATAGTTTATTTTTTAGTGCGCTTTTTAACGGGCATTGATTCGTCATTTTATCGCTGGAAAAATTGGTTGCGCTGGCGCCGCAAAAATAAAGCATATAGCAAAACGAATCGTGGATTGATTGAATTAATTGAAGGACATTGGCGTACTGCCGAAAATTATTTGCTGGATGGAATTCCTCAATCAGATACGCCATTAATTAATTATCTGGCTGCGGCAAAAGCGGCGCATGAACTTGCTGCGTACGACAAGCGAGATGCTTATTTACGTGAAGCGCATGTTATATCACCGCAGGCCGATATTGCGATTGGTTTGACGCAAGCGCAATTGCAATTTGATCAAGGACAATTGGAACAAGCGTTGGCTACCTTGAATCACTTGCGTTCCATTGCACCATCGCATGCCGTTGTGCTTAAGCTATTACAAAAATTATATGTGCGTCTGGCAGATTGGAAAGGATTATTAAAGTTGTTGCCTAGTTTACGCAAAGCAAAATTATTGACGCCAGAACATTTCAGTCTGTTCGAGATGCATGTTTATCAGGAAATCTTAAATTCAACAGCAAATAAAACCGAAAGTCTTCAGACGTTACATGAATTTTGGAAAAATGTGCCGCGCCATTTGCAAAAAAATCCTTCGTTGATTGCTTGTTATGTGAAACAACTGTTACGTTTCCCTGGTGTTTCTGTCGAAGTTGAAGATTTAATTAATAGAACATTGAAAAAAAGTTGGGACAGCGAATTAGTAAAAATATATGGCTTGCTCATCACCGATGATTCCAAAAAACAATTATCGCATGCTGAAAAATGGTTGAAGCAATATCCCAATCAAGCCGTATTATTATTAACGCTAGGACGTTTATGTCTGCGTTGTCAACTGTGGGGGAAAGCCCGCAGTTATTTGGAAGACAGTTTGAAATTGGAAGCGATGTCAGAAACGTATGTGGAATATGGAAAATTATTCGAACAATTAGGTGATATGTCAGCTGCGATACAGAATTATCGTGAAGGGTTGGCGTTGTTATAATGGTGCTGTCATCGTAATGGCCATGTCATCCCCGCCTTCGCGGGGATGACAATTTTTTAGGAAAAAATTTTGAATTCACTTATCTCCTACAACATAATTTTCGCAGGCACCCCGCAATTTTCTGTCAGCGCACTGATGAGCCTGCTTAATTCACGTCACACAATTAAAGCCGTTTACACACAACCTGATCGACCCGCCGGACGCGGACAAAAACTCATGGCATCACCCGTGAAAGAACTTGCGCTGCAACATCAATTGCCGGTTTATCAACCTGTTACATTGCGTGATGCAAACGAACAACAAAAATTAGCAGCACTCGAAGCGGATATCATGGTGGTTGTCGCGTATGGTTTGCTGTTGCCATTGCCTGTTCTAACAGCACCTAAATTAGGTTGTCTTAATATTCATGCTTCCTTATTGCCGCGTTGGCGAGGTGCTGCGCCAATTCAGCGTGCAATATTGGCGGGTGATACAACAACCGGCGTGACGATCATGCAAATGAATGAAGGTTTAGATACCGGTGACATGCTTTACAAAGTAGAATGTTCGATTACTGCAGAGGATACCAGTTTGACGTTACAACAAAAATTAGCCCAACTCGGTGCTGATGCATTATTAAAAACATTAGACCAACTGCCAGCTATCCAACCCGAAGTGCAAAATAATTCTCTTGCGAATTACGCGCATAAAATTACAAAAGAAGAAGCCAAATTAGATTGGACGTTGCCTGCAATTGAGTTAGACAGAAAAATTCGTGCGTTTCTTCCCTGGCCTGTTGCTTTCACGCAATGCGGTGATCATTTGTTACGAATTTTTGCGGCAGAAGTCGTAGATAAAGAAGTGAGTAAAGCAGCCGGAACGATTGTTGCTGTGTCAGCCAATGGAATTGATATTGCCACGGGACAGGGAATTCTCAGAATAAAATCGCTGCAATTTCCGGGTGGTCGGCAATTACCAGTTGCAGATGTGTTGAATGCACGCCAGAATGAATTTGCGCCTGGCAAAACTTTATTGAACGGATAATTTCATGAATCTTCGAGCTGCTGCAGCAACAATTATCCGCGATGTGTTGGATGGCGCATCACTTTTTGATGCATTACCTAAAGCGTCAGCGCGTTTTCCCGATGCGCGCGATCAGGCATTTTTGCAAGCGATTTGTTATGGCGTGTGTCGCTGGTATTTTCGTCTCGATGCGATTGCAAGACTACTGTTAGATAAACCACTCAAAGCAAAAGATCAGGATATTTATAGTTTAATACTCGTGGGCCTTTATCAATTAATTGAAATGCGCGTACCTGCACATGCCTCTGTTGCAGAAACAGTAGGAGCAACCAAAGAATTTAAAAAAATCTGGGCGAAAGGATTGGTCAATGCGGTGTTGCGAAATTATCAGCGGCGTGCTGAAGAAATAAATCAAAAAATTCAGCAGAATAATTCTGCTGCTTATTCGCATCCAGATTGGATCATTGCAATGGCTTCACATGATTGGCCGGACGATTGGAAAAATATTTTAGTAGCTAATAATCAGCATCCACCGTTTGCTTTGCGTGTGAATGCAAAACAGCATGACCGTGAAGAATATCGTGAAATGCTGACAAAAAAAGAATTGGAATCGTTTGCCATTCCAGAAACGCGTTCAGGGATTGTGTTGGAAGAACCGCTTGATGTGCAGCAATTACCGGGATTTTCCGCGGGTTATGTTTCTGTGCAAGATGGTGCGGCGCAACTTGCAGCAGAATTGTTGCAAGTCAATTCACAGCATCGTGTGTTGGATGCATGTGCGGCACCTGGTGGCAAAACCATGCATATTTTGGAGCAGACGCCTGATTTAGACGAATTGATTGCGCTGGATAATGATGAGATTCGGATTCAAGCCATTCATGAAAATTTACAACGTTTAAAATTATCCGCTCAGGTGGTTTGTGCCGATGCGGGTCAAGTGGATCAGTGGTGGGATGGAAAATTATTCGATCGAATTTTATTGGATGCGCCTTGTTCGGCAAGTGGGGTCATTCGTCGTCACCCAGATATCAAATTATTGCGTAAAGCAGACGATATTCCAAAATTAGCGAAAGAACAATTACGTTTGTTGACGGCGCTTTGGCCTTTGCTTAAACCGGGTGGATTACTGGTTTATGCAACGTGTTCGGTTTTTAGTTTGGAAAATACGCGCGTATTGGAATCATTTATCGCAGCGACACCGGATGTGAAAGAAGAAAAAATCAAAGCGGACTGGGGAAAAGAATGTGCGATAGGCCGACAAATTTTACCGGGCATGCAGGGAATGGATGGTTTTTATTTTGCATGTTTGCGAAAATGGAATATGACTGAGTGAGGATTAGATCATGCGTATTGAATACGATGTAAAGCTCGACTTTAAAGATGTATTAATTCGTCCCAAACGAAGTGTATTAAAATCACGATCAGAAGTATTGCTGGAACGCGAATTTCGTTTTAGAGATTCTGGCGTGGTCTGGCATGGCGTTCCGATTATTGCTGCCAATATGGATCATACCGGCACGTTTGCGATGGGCGCAGCTTTAGCAGAGCATGGTTTGTTGACGGCCATGGATAAGTTTCATTCGGCAAGTGACTGGAAAGCTTTTTCCGAAAAACATCCTGATGCACTTCCCTCCTGTTTTGTCTCGATTGGGACGGGCGAGCGTGATTTTGCAAAGTTGCAGGAAGTCATGCAGATGGTGAATGTCTCTATGATTTGTTTGGATGTAGCAAATGGTTACACGGAACATTTCGTTAAATTCTTAGAACGGTTACGCACGACTTACCCAGACAAAGTTATCATGGCAGGTAATGTTGTGACAGGCGAAATGGTTGAAGAATTAATTTTATCAGGCGCTGATATTGTGAAAATTGGAATTGGTCCTGGTTCTGTGTGCACAACGCGTGAAAAAACCGGCGTAGGTTATCCGCAACTTTCTGCCATCATCGAATGCGCTGATGCAGCGCATGGCTTGGGCGGACATGTTTGCGCGGATGGTGGCTGCACTTCGCCAGGCGATGTTGCAAAAGCATTTGCAGCGGGCGCTGATTTTGTGATGTTGGGCGGCATGTTGTCAGGTCATGATGAATGTTTGGGTGAAGTTATTGAAGAAAACGGCAAAAAGTTTAAACGCTTTTACGGAATGAGTTCGAAAGAAGCGATGGAAAAATATCACGGCAATGTTGCGGAATATCGCGCGAGTGAAGGACGTTCTGTCAATGTGCCTTATCGAGGTCCTGTGAATAATACCGTGTTAGATATTTTAGGTGGCATTCGATCGACTTGTACGT
>CAZAXX010000053.1:0-17548 GCA_964489265.1 uncultured Coxiellaceae bacterium | reverse complement strand
CTCACATCGTACCGATAAGAATGATTGTGTGGTCAGGAGCCAGTGGAGAGGAAATCTTGTAGAAAAAGTAGAGCGATGAGGTGATGAGATGAGTAGTTAAAAGAAAAAACAAAAAAAGAAAAATCAAAAGCAAAAACAAAATCAGAAGCAAAAAAAAGGAAAAGCAAATCAAAGTAAAATAAGGAGCAGTGACATGAGGTTAACAAAACGAGATATTGAGATTGTAAGGTTCATTAATGATTTTGGTTACTGTGAAATGTCTCAAATAATGGAAAGGTTTTCACTGAAAAAAACATGGATGCATGAAATTGTTGGGCGGTTAATTGAAGCAAGGTTAGTCGGTCACAAGTATTTGTTGCATTGGCGTAGAGTTTATTTTGTTACTCATAAAGGTGCCATGTATACCGAGTTACCGCCGGTTTCAAGGATTCCTGTTGGGCGATATGAACATCAAATGCTCGTGATCAACATCTATAACAAATTAATAAAAAAATATCCGGATGCTTTTTGGATCAGTGAGCGAAAAATTAAACATGATTTATTTTGTGATGGTCTGGGTAAAACAGGACATATTGCAGATGGGATTTTGATGTTTCCTGGTGGCAAACACGTCGCTATCGAAGTGGAATTAAGTGTAAAAGGCAAGAATAGGCTTGAAAAGATTTTACGAAAATATATTTCGCAACTGGTAACAAAAGAAGTGTGGTATTTCTGTTTACCGCAAGTGATACCCGTTTTGACAGAGTTATCTAAAAAAATTCCTTTTATCAAAATTTATAACCTAACTGAGTATCTGCATAATGAATGATAAAATTAATGATTATATCAATGCGCACCCTCGCCAATGTTTATTAATGTTGATTATGGGGATTGCGTTTATATGGCAAAGCGTGGTCGCCGTGATAGCTATCAGTCTTTATGCATTAATAAAAATGTATCCTCCATCGCGATGGTGGATGGTATTAATGATGGGAGCGATTCTAGCATTAACAGCAATATATTGTGCTGATAGTCAGTGGGCACAGTTTCTTAGAGAGGGCTTTAATTTTAATAAAGTTTTTTGGCATTACTTGTTAACCAATAAGTTGTTATATGCCTTTTCGTCTATACAATTAAATTATCTTGTTGGATTTTCAGTTTGGATTGCAGGAATTTTACTGACAATCGATTTGATACCGGACAATCCTTATAACAAAGAAGTCACCGCATTGCATAAAGGACAGTCGAATAGTGTTCCTGAAGTAAGCGAAAAATCGATAACAAAAGCGCTTAATAAAATAGGTGATGAAGATCATGGAGGCACAATTTTAGGAGTCTCCAAATACACAGGCCAGTATTCGATTATTCCTGATCGTGATATCAATCAAGTTTTATTAGTCTTAGGTACAACAGGTAGCGGTAAAACAATTACATTACGTCGATTTTATAAACGAGCAATTACGCAAGGTTATCCATTAATCATAGTTGATGGAAAACCTGATGTTGACAATATCAACTGGTTGACTCAGTTAGCTGAAAATCATGGTAGAAAATTTTTTGGATTTAATTGCGCAAACTATCTTCCTTACGATCCACTCGCTAACGGTGGATACACTGAGCTTAAAGACAAAATAATCAGTTTAAAAGATGAGTGGTCTAGCGATCATTATCGATCAATTGCAGAAGATTATTTGCAAGCAACGTTTGAAGTATTGCTTAAGTCCAAGAAAAATTTTGATCTTAAAATGGTAGTGCAATGTTTAAATTATACGGATTTGCTCATGCTGACTCGTGAAGTGGGTGACATGGAATTAGCGAAAAGGGTGGAAAGCCTTGAGCAATATGATCGTAGTGACATCACGGGATTGCAAGCGCATCTTAATATTTTAATTCATTCCGAACTTGGACAGTATTTCCAAAAAAATTCGTCTACGTTTACGTTATCTGATGTTATTCAGCAAAATGGCGTGGTGTATTTTGCCTTGCCTGCGTTACGTTTCCCGAGTTTCTCAAAAGTTTTGGGTAAATTAGTTATCAATGATTTGAAGGCAGTCATTGATAGAAATGATGTGAACAGGAATCGTATTTTTACTGTATTTGATGAGTTTTCTGTGTTTGCAGGAGAGCAGGTGTTGAATCTGGTCAATATGGGCAGAGGAAAAGGTGTGCATGCAATTTTCGGTACGCAAGGATTGGCTGATTTAGATCGGGTGGATGTGATGTTTAAAAGCCAGGTATTAAATTGCGTGAATACATTGATTTGTCATCGTTTAAATGATCAGGAGAGTGCTGAGAGTATTGCAAATTGGGTAGGCACTCAAGAGGGATTTACTGTGACAGCGCAGTTAAATATAAAACAAGGCGATGCAAACATGGGTAGCGTGAGACGTAATAAAGAATTCATTGTGCACACGGATGATATAAAACAAGGATTGCAGACAGGAGAGGCATTTTATATCACCAAAGTAGGAAAATTTCGTAAAGATAAAATTAGAGTGAAGTTTTCCTAATCTGAAAACATCAAAAGCTCACTCCGATTGAGAGAGGCCATATCGACTGCTAGTTTCATCTTAGCATAACCGGTCACGGTTAAAAGGGCTGCGCAAGTCACAAAAAACGTGACCCTTTTAACCGCGCTGCGGTTATGCACGATCAAACTAGCAGTCGATATGGCTGCCAACTTTATCGGAGATTATTTTAATGATTAATTTAGAACCTAAAATCTATGTTGCCTGTTTAGCAGCTTATAACAACGGTCACTTGCATGGTGAGTGGATTAATGCGAATCAAGATGTAGATTCATTATATGCGGAAATTGAAAAAATATTGATAACAAGTCCAATTTCGAAATCAACCGAATGGGCAATTCACGATTATGAAGATTTTGGGGATGTGCATCTTAGTGAATATTCTGGTTTGGAAAAAGTTTCAAATCTCGCAAAATTTGTTGCTGAGCATGGTGAGCTAGGCGCAGAAGTGTTAGGTCATTTTGGTGGGGAGTTAGATGATGCCGAGCAAGCTTTAGAAGAATGCTATCACGGTGAATTTGAGAGTGAAGAAGATTTCGCTTACTACTGGACAAATGAAGTGGATTGCAGGGAGATTCCTAAGTATCTACAGTATTATATTGATTATAAATTAATGGCGAGGGATTTTTTCGATAATGATTTTTTCTCAATAGAGTTTAACCACAAAGTTCATGTATTTAGTAATTACTAATTTTCAAATGCCCGCTTAATGCGGGCTTTTTTTTGACATTTAACATTTCAGCTTTTCCAAAAAACCCAAATAAAAAACTTCCAATGAGGCAATTTTATATGCAATCACGATATATACGATTGAGAGACGCTCCTGCTTATGTAGGTATGGATAAAAATCGTTTTAATAAAATGGTCAGACCTTTATTAATCGAAATTCCCATCGGAAAACAAGGTATTGCATTTGACAGGCTTGATTTAGATCGCTGGGCAGATCATCATAAGCACCGCAATGGTCACCCAGTCTCTAGCAACAGTAGGAGACAATCATGGGAAAAAAGCACATACCAGGACTCCAAAAAATCGGCGGCATTTGGCACATCGACAAAAAGGTCAACGGTCGCCGACTTTGCGAAAGCACTGGAACAAGTAACTTTGAAGAAGCCGAACGCTATTTAGTTCGGCGTTTAGAAACAATTCGTCAGGCAACAGTTTATGGAGTGCGGCCAAAACGAATTTTTAGAGATGCAGCCATTAAGTTTTTGATGGAAAACCAGCATAAGAAAAGTATTCAATCGGATGCTGGCAGGTTAAAAATCCTCGATCCGTTTATCGGGGATTTACCGTTAGAGTCTATTCATATGGGTGCAGTTCAGACATTTATTACGGCAAGACGCTTGGATGGTATTAAAACAAGAACCATTAACCACGGGTTACAAATAATACGCCATATTCTAAATCTTGCTGCAACTGAATGGATGGATGAGTTTGGATTAACTTGGTTAGCGGTTGCTCCTAAGATAAAACTTTTGGTTGAGGCGGATAATCGAAAGCCTTATCCATTGAGTTGGGAGGAGCAAGATAAATTGTTTGCGGTTCTGCCCAATCATTTGCGAGAGATGGCGCTATTTGCAGTTAATACAGGTTGTCGTGATCAAGAAATCTGTAAACTGCGATGGGAATGGGAGGTGCCCGTACCGATCCCTGAAATTGGCTCGGTATTTATCATTCCTGCTGATCGTGTGAAAAATGGAGAAGAGCGATTAGTCGTTTTAAATGAAATTGCACGAGTGGTTATAGAAAGACAAAGGGGAAAACACTCCGAATTCGTTTTTGTCTTTAGAGGCAAGCCAAATACTCACATGTTGAATAATGGTTGGCGCAAAGCAAGAAAAACTGCTGGGCTTTCGGTGCGAGTGCATGATCTTAAGCACACCTATGGTAGACGATTAAGATCAGCCGGAGTTTCATTTGAAGATAGACAAGATTTGCTGGGTCACAAATCGACAAGGATCACGACTCACTATTCTTCAGCTGAATTACTTAATTTGTGGCAAGCATCAAACAAAGTTTGCGAAGGACGAAAAGGTCCAGTGCTTACTTTGTTAAGATCAGTTACACCAAAGGGTCACGAAAAAGTCACGAAGCCAGTTTTGTCATTAGTGAGTAGCGGTAGATAACTTATTGATTTAACTGGGTTTATTGAGTGGGCCCACTAGGACTTGAACCTAGGACCAAGGGATTATGAGTCCCCTGCTCTAACCAACTGAGCTATGGGCCCCTGAAGGGCTAGGCAGAAGATACTTTGTATATAATGCCTAGCGCGCAATGATATATGGAATTGAGGCTGGTTTCCATATCTAGATGTAAAATTTCTTTCGAGAATTAAACGGGAGAAATTTTTGCATATTCTTGTTGAGAACTGCTTTGCGCATCGACAGCAAGAGCATCTGCAACACCTACTTGCGTCAAGCGGCTGCGCCCCAACAGCGAATTAGCAAGCCATCCATTGGGCGGATTAAATTGCTCTAGCCGTACTTCACGTCGCTCACTCAGCACTGTAATCCCCATGTTAAAGAAAATACCCATCGGGATGCCATTCACAAAATTGCTCAGGATCGCATATCCCACATTTTTTTCAAAAAAGGTAGGCAGAATAGTCATGATAGGAAATAATAATCCGGCGCTTAAATAATTTTTATAATCATTCGGTAAATGTTTAAAATAATAGGTCGCAATAACGCCGTATAAAATTCCAAATGCAATCGTTCTTTCCGCCATTAATAAAGCGGCTTGTGAGTTGGTTAATTCATTCCAATTAATGACATCATTTTTTATCATTTCTTGTATCATAAAATTCAACAAGTTTTGCATGGCAGCAATGCTAAGACCAGCAGTGAACATGACGGCATGTCCTGTAGCGATAGGAAGGAAATGATAATCATTTTTTTCTAATGCATAATCGACTAGGACTAAAGGCATTCCGAGTTGAAAACCTTCAATTGCGGCACTTGTTAAAACAAAAGGATAGTTTCGTTGATCAATGCCGTTTGTGATTGCATTGTCAGCAATACGATAAGCAAAGGCTGCTGCAAAAGGTAAAAGTTTTTTAGCTGGAAAATGATCTCGCTTGAAATTCTCAAGCACCTTATCAAAACAAATTGTTAACAAAATCGCATAGAGTAATTTCATGTATTGACTTGGCAGAACACTCCAATCGATTTCATCGTGCTTGCTTTTTTCATCCAAAGCAAAATCTAAAATAAATAATCCGGCTTGAACAAGAAATCCGGCTGTATATTTTACGGGTTTACTTGTGACAACAACCTTCAAACGATCGTATGCATTACTAAAAAAACTACAGCGGCCTTGCGACATAACATTGACTCCTTTCAAAAATTTTAAACATAAAAAAACCCGGAGTTAACCGGGTTTTTTAAAAATTAAAAAATTATTCCTGATCTTCCAAGAAACTTCTTAATTGTTCTGAACGAGATGGATGACGAAGTTTGCGTAAAGCCTTCGCTTCAATCTGACGGATACGTTCACGCGTTACATCAAATTGTTTGCCCACTTCTTCCAGCGTGTGGTCCGTATTCATGTTGATACCGAAACGCATACGCAATACTTTCGCTTCACGCGGAGTGAGCGTATTCAAGATTTTTTGCGTTGCTTCCGATAAACCACTACTGGTTGCAGATTCAATTGGAGATTCAATATTAGTGTCTTCAATGAAGTCGCCTAAATGTGAATCTTCATCATCACCAATCGGAGTTTCCATCGAGATCGGCTCTTTCGCGATTTTCAACACCTTGCGGATTTTATCTTCCGGTAAATCCATGCGCTTGCTTAATTCTTCTGGCGTGGGTTCCAAACCAGTTTCTTGCAGGATTTGACGGGAAATACGATTTAATTTGTTGATCGTTTCAATCATGTGCACAGGAATACGAATCGTGCGCGCTTGATCGGCGATCGAACGAGTAATCGCTTGGCGAATCCACCAGGTTGCATACGTCGAGAATTTGTAACCGCGTTGATATTCAAACTTATCAACCGCTTTCATCAAACCAATGTTGCCTTCTTGAATTAAATCCAAGAATTGCAAACCACGGTTTGTGTATTTTTTCGCGATCGAAATAACCAAACGCAAGTTAGCTTCCACCATTTCTTTTTTCGCACGGCGTGCTTTTGCTTCGCCAATAGACATGCGACGATTCACTTCCTTGATTTCCGCGATAGTCATGCGCATCGCATCTTGCAGCGAAATCAATTTTTTCTGTGAACGTTGAATATCAATCAAGAACTTTTCCACTTCGGAAAAATAATTTTTGCTTTTGTGCTCAGAAATAGAGAACCATTCCAGATTGGTTTCATTATTTAAAAATGCACCGATGAATGCTTTGCGCGGCATTCTTGCTTTGTTCACACACATATTCATGATGTGACGTTCTTGCATGCGAATTTCATCAAGCAAGCTACGCATCTTACGCGACAATTTATTAAATTGGCGTGAAGCTAGTTTGATATCCATAAAACATTTTGCCAACGCTTCGCGTTTTTGAATGGTCTTCTTGTGCGTTGAACCATGTTTTTTTTCTGTAGCAATCGCATCATCATAAAACTGTCGTAACTCAGCAAAACGTGCGCGAGCAACTTCAGGATCAGGACCCGTTTCTTCATCCAGGAAACCATCACCAGAACCACTCTCACCTTCTTCTTCATCTTCCTCTTCAAGAATCGGTGCGGCTTCTTTCTCAAGTGAATCTTCATCAGCAAAAATATTGGGTTCGACATAACCGCTGATAATGTCGCTTAAACGAAACTCGCCTTTTTCAACGCGCTCATAGTCGTTAAGCACTTCAGCAATCATTTGTGGCTGGGATGCCATCGTCGTCAGCATTTGGTTCATGCCTTCCTCGATGCGCTTAGCAATCGCAATTTCGCCTTCGCGAGAGAGCAATTCGACACTGCCCATTTCACGCATGTACATACGAACCGGATCAGTGGTACGGCCAAACTCACTATCAACCGACGCCAGTGCACTCGCCACTTCTTCAGCGGCAACATCGTCAGTTGCTTCATTGTCAGCAAGTAATAATTCTTCAACATCAGGCGCGACTTCAGCTACACGAATACCCATGTCATTGATCATACTGATAATATCTTCGATTTGTTCTGGATCGGCAATATCAGGTGGGAGATGATCGTTAACTTCGGCGTACGTCAAATAGCCTTGTTCTTTACCTTTAGCGATTAAATCTTTTAAGCGTGAACGTTGCTGTTCTTGATCCATAATGCCCCGTAACCTGTTTGGTAAGCGAAAAGTAACCTATGATTATACTCATTGTTTGTGTTTTGAACTAGTGCCTTTCAGCTAATTTTTTGGATGATGGCTTTTGTCGTGTATACGCAAAAATTGCCATTGACGGGTTGCTTTGTAAAGGATAGTTTCGTCGCCGGGTATAATACATTTAAGGGATAAATAAATGCAAGCGAATAGAATATTACGCGAACTATTCAAAAACTTCAAAACCATTCATGCGGAAGCAGTTGCCTCAGGCGAGGTGGATTTTGAAATCGCTACTAACGCATTAAATCATAATAAAGATCAACTCGGCTTAACCCACTTAAATAGTTCCGGCGACAAAGGCTATCCTCTCGCTCAAATCGCTTTAGCGGAGATTAATGCCAATGGTGCTCATGGCTTACCGGTTAATTTATTGCTAAGTTACCAATGGATAGAACGGGCAGCGACTGGCGCCGTTGCGAATGCGAAGTATATTCTGGCACTGTTAATCTTTAATGCGAAGCAAATGCATTATCAAGCAAATCTAACAATAACGGAAAAACAGAAAATTGATATTGCAGGTGGTAAACCTCAATCTGGTTCTGCAGAAAATAAATTAGTTAATGTCTTATTGAAAAGCCAAGAAGTCCTTGATCATATAAAACAGAAATTTGATAATCCAGAAGGCATTCCTCACGCAAAAAAATTATTGCAGGAATGCAAGGGACAATTTAAACCTTCTGTCGATTTGCTAGAAAGAATAACAGCTAGCCAAGCGAATGAAAAAAAACGTGCTCATAGGAAGAAAGCAGCGATGCCAATCAACGAAGCAAAAGAAGAACCAACACAACCTGTACTCACTGAATTAAATAACGCATGTTGGACTGTGCTTAAAGAAGGCCTCACCGGCGGAAAAGGCGAATTGTTTTTTAAAGCGCTGCAAGAAAGTGGAACTTATTCCAATTTATTTCCTCCGGTTTTAGTGAGCACTCAAGAAGAGATAGAAGCAAATGATTTGTGGCTGCAAGCTCGACTCAGCTTGATCGACGCAAGTTACGCAGAAGGAAACCGCTCTTATGAGAGCAAAGCGGCCGTGTTGTTAGTCGTAAAAGAATTACCTGGCGAATACACGCAAGAAGATCTCGAAAAAGTGCATGCAGCCTATCGAATTCCATTTCCTTGCGATGATAAATTCAAAGAGCATGTAAAATATATTCATCAAAAAAAATTCGAATTCTTATATTACATTGGCGATGCGCCAGTTGATATCATAGAAACAATTTATCGTATTGTTTATGATGAAAAAGCGGCGCCAGAGAAAACAATTGCAGCCAAGCTAAAAGAAAAAGTTGGCACATTGCAGCAAATTGAAAGAGACAGAGATTTTTGGTCACTCATTCGGAGAGGATTTTCAAATGGCTCCGGTGCTTTATTCTTAAAAAAATTACAAGACTATGGCGCGTATTCAATTTTATTTCCTTCGATATTGCAACAACAAAACGATACGTGGCTACAAGCACGTCTAGAATTATTAGACACGCGCCATGAGGAAGGCATGTTTTTTTATAAAGAAATCGCTGCAGTGATGTTGATCGCAAAAGAGCTGCCTGAAAATTGGAAATTGACAGATTTAAAAAAAGTACGTGTTGATTATCAGATTCCATATCCTTGTGATGATAGATTTGAAAGTCATGTTAGATATGTGGCCGGAAGAAAAAAAATGTTTTTGGCCGAAGAAGCCGCCAAAAATTTAACTGAAAATGATTCGGCTGCTACTGTAGTTCCACAAAGAAAACCTTGTTAATTATTATAAGGAAGTTTATGAAATATTTTGTTACTTGTTTAATTGGATTAATTACATTGACCCTAACGACTGCTGCATTTTCAGCAGTACCACCGTGTACTGATACATCACGAGAATGCGTTATCAAAGTTGCAAAAACGTATTTAGATTCGTTACTCGGATTTGATGCAAGCCAGGTTTCCTTAGCGGATAATGCAGAACGCTGGGAAAATGGTGTCAACACGGGGAAAGGTGCGGCTGATATTCGCGATCATCTTGAACATAAAGATTATCATGCTGCAATTGCAGGTATACGGGATTTGCGTATGCTCGTGGATAATGATCAGGTCGTCGCTTATTATTTACTTGATGTCGTTATTCCCTACACAAAAATTCACTATGGCACGACTCGCGTCGTTGAAAAATTTACTGTGGCGCAAGGAAAAATTACTGACATTGAAGCGGTTTTTTGCACGAGTGTAAATTCAACTCCGGAAGCGAGTCGAGTGCCGGCGCCTACTTCGCTTTCTATTTTGTGTAATCGGAAGTAAAAGTAATTTGTCACTTTTGGATGGCGCACTCTTCGAGACGCGCACCCACACATGTCATTCCCGCGAAGGCGGGAATGACATGGTACATGACGGATCAAGAAATCATCATTTTTTCAACTGAGCGTGTAATATAACTAATAATTTCTTTATCATTCGCCAACTGCTCTGGAATAATGCCCGCCTTAAATCCTTCCCATAATTTATTAATCAGATCAGGTTCGCTGCCATAATATTCTTTAGCGATTGTCAGCAATTTTTCTGCGAAAAGAATATCTCTTTGATCATCTGGAAACGAATTTAGATTATCTTTTGCTTCAGCAAACAAAGCCTGCCAAGTACCCATATGCGCTAAACCATGGCGCTCAAATTGTTGTTGTTCGCTATCCGTGAGATATTTTTCATACCAATGTTGATGATCAATATTATTAAACTTCAGCACATCAAAAATTTGAACGACGATTTCCCAATTAATCGGTTGCTTCAATTCATGCTGAACGTTCAAATAATTTATCAATTTACTGATTTTTTGCGCGCGCTGCATTTGTTCAGCCAGCACTTTTTCCTGGATTTTTAATGAATCAAAAAAATTAAAATACGCTTGGGCTAAAATATTTTTGATCTCAACCAAGGAAAATCCTAGAAATTTCAACATAACAATTTGCTGCAATTGCAAAAGATTTTCTTCGGAATAACGGCGATGCCCTTTGCTTGTGCGATGACTGGGTTTCAAAATATTGATTTCATCGTAATGATGAAGCGTTCGGATACTGACATTAGTCAAACGACTGAGCTGATTGATTGAATATAATTTTTTCATACTCGATTAATTTAAAAAAACATCGCGCAAGACTAACGAATTTTTTTACGAAAATCTACTTGAACCTCACGCAACGTCATGCACTACAGTAGTTTTCTTTTACTCGATTCAAGTGCTAAAAGGAAATTATTATGCAAAGAAAATCTTTAGATGCCAGATTTGCTGAATCACCATCTCCATCTACATCTTACTTTTTCGTTCGTTTGGCTAAAAACAGTTATCAAGCTGTTGCAAATTTCTTAAGCTGGGGAAAAGATTTTTATTATTTTATAACTAGACAAGAAGACTATATTTTATCTGAGCTGCACCAACGTGCTAAAGATAAAAATATTACTTGGATCACATTTGCCCCAGCAGTTATTGCAAAATTGACAAACGGAGCTCTCCCACATCGAATGTATGTTATAACTGGCCCACGCAGTAACGTGCTCACCGTTGCTGAGTATGGCGAACACAAAAATCATGAAGATCCTGTCTCTCACGCGCCTTTTGACTTTACTGCAAAAATATTTGGAAGAGACACGTTGATCAATCAGGTTGGTCATGAAGCAACGAGTGAAAAAGGTCGTTTTAAGAAACAATTAAATCATCTTGATCTCGCTGTCGATGTAGCTAGAAAACGATTTACAAAATTAATGGCCGATTGGAATCCTGCAATTTCTTATCAAAATCAAATGACCTATCTTGGTGCGAATATTATGGGCGAGTGTATTTTGGGTGTTCCAGAATTATCTATGGAATGGATTCCAGGAATACGAAATGTTTCTAAAGCTCTTTTTGAACCGACATCTCGTCATAAAGTCAAAGAAAGCGCTGAATTTTTAACTCGATTGAATGCAACGTTGTTGCGCCAGCCTGGTTTCGCCAAAACAATGAGTGAATCGAAATTTATTGCTGACGACTTGGATTATTCTATCGTACAAGCTGAAAAAGATCCTGAAATTGCGAAACGTTTAGAAAGTGATAATGCATTTAAAGCAAGTTACATTGCTCTGAAAAGAGAAGAATTTGACAAAAATCCCGATGCCTTATTCCAACGTTTATTAGAGAGACGAGGCCTCTCAGTATACTTTGCGGAAGGCAATTTTACTGCTGCGATTATGTTCGGCATTGTTTATATAAATACTCATGATGGTGTTAAAGAACGCTTAGTAGAAGAACTTGCAAAATATCGATCGGAGAATCAGCTAACTTCAAACAAGGAAATCCCTAGAGAGGTTCTGCACAGCAAACTTCCTTATCTCGATGCAGTGTTTTATGAAACACTTCGCTTGAGTTCATCTGCGCCGCTCGTGGTACGACAAACTTCAATCGCATCAACAATGAAAATTGAAGATGAAAAAAAGAATCTGAATGTTCATAAAATTCCGGCCCACTCTATGCTCTTTGTTCCCTTGCGCAGTATGCATCACGATAAACGTATTTGGGGAGAAAATTCACTTGAATTTGATCCTTCGCGTTTTGAAGTCGATGCTCAACCTGTACCGCAATCACTTAATGTTGATTCCGTTGATGAAGCGAAAATACAATCAGCAAAAGACCGTCGCGCCAGAGTATTAGCTTTTTCTGCAGGAAAAAGGCAGTGTCCTGCGCAAAATGGTTTTGTTGAGTTGGCTGCAAAAGCCGCTTGGGTTGCGAGCCTAGACTACACATTTACCTTCAAAGAAAAATTTGAATCGATCCCGACAGGGCAAGCCAGAACATATTGGAAAAAAGAATACTTTGCCACTGTAAGTCAAGAAGTAGAACAAAAAAAATCACCGCGAAATCGTTAATTGATTAACATTCATGGGTGCGATGGATGTCATCCTGAGCGAAGCGAAGGACCTCCATATATAAGGAGATCCTTCACTTCGCTGAGGGTGACACGGGTTTTAAAGCATAACCCAGAATTTCAATTAAAGAGTGTCTTTGGTGAAACTTTTTTTATCTACTGGCGACGCTGCAACAGCACTATACTCTCGCAATGGTGATTTTGCCGGCACTCTCATTTCACTCTGTAATTTTTTTCTTAATTGACTTTCTTTCCAAAAATCACAAAATTTAGAATCCAAAAAACAGCGTGTGCCAAAATAATCATTTTCAATTTTTAAGAGATATTCTTTCGCTCGTGGATTATCGTAATAATAAAGACCTAACCGTTCAAATTCAGCAAAATTAGTTCTTCTCGCATGCACCAATTGAATTGCGGGTGCTTTACTGATTACCTCAAAATAACTTTGATCTTTCTGCGTTCGCAGGTAAACGCTATAAAGATTCATCTCATCACGCGGATAATCTCTCTCTATCAGCAACTTAATTAAATCTAAACATTTCTGTCGATCAAAACCATCTTGCTTGTACATGTCTGCATACGCTTCACACACTCTCAGCATGATAGAATTTAAATGTGATTGATCCAGCAATTGACTCGTATTTAATGGAACAGATCGAATCACATAATCTAAAATAGCAATAATTTCATTTTTTTCCTCCGCTGTTTTATATAAATAAAAACAAAAACAGCATCTTAAACAGTGTAGTAACATTTCATTTTTTTGTTTTTCAGAAACAAAAATATTTTCTATCACTTTTTTCCAGGATTCGAGCGTGTATTTTGCTCTTCCCATATCAACCAAAAGTTCTCGCAATAATGGTTCGTTTTGAAGCGTCATGCGTTTAGCCAATTCCACATAACCTTTTTTTGCTGCATAAAGCAACATTGCTTTCAAACCATAATAATCCGCATGGCCCGCTTCTAATGCGAATGCCAATACATCTTTTTTAATTTTTTTGATAAGAAGATATATATCATTATCCCAATTGCATGAATCCATTGTAAGGATAAATGGTTCAAATGCAGGTACATCCGTCTTAACATTCCTGACGGTTTTTCCAGACGGCGTTACAACAGTATATGCAACGAATTTATCTTTCACACTTAAATATAACGTTTTTCCAAGTTCCTGTATTCGATATTCAGAATCTTTGCGAAAATCGTAATTTTCATAACCGGCAATAACATGCTTATACCTTTCGTAAAATTTGGTTAGATCAGCTTCCGAGATATCAACATTATTACCTTGAAAAAATCTTACAATTTCTGATTGCCATTCAAATGCTCGAGCATTTAGCATAATTTCTCCATTGACATTTTTAATTATTTTGATGCATCTTATCTATCCCATGTAGGATATATCAAAAATGCAAATTAAAAACAAAATATTTTTTGTTATCACCAGTTTATTACTATTAACTCATCTGCCCGCTTTTTCTAAAACCTGGTTACAAGAAGAAGCGGCAGACAAACGCGAAATTCTCAGCGCGTTTTGGAATAATCGAATTGTTAACTACAATCAAGCTAGTATTGATAATTTCAAATCAGCCATCATCAACCGTCAATTTCCAAAAGATCCTCTCTTCGAATCAAAAATAAATTCATTATTTCAGGATGCGGTTCAACAGAAAATCAATTTTGAATTATTTTATAAATCACTCAAAGATGAATCCGCTGCGCTTATAGAAGAAATGAATCAAGTTGAAAAATTAATTCCAGAAAAAAGTTACCAGGAAATAGCAGATCCTATTATCACTCAAGCAGATTTAATCGCGATTCAACGCTACATCAAAAATAAAAAATTATCTGTATCAATTACCTTTGGTACGCCTCAATCTGGATTGATCACACCGAATTATCCTGAAAATCAATATCAGTATCCATTTGCAATTCATTCTGTCGGAAAAATTTTAACGGGCACGCTGGTACTGATGATGGTTGAGCAAGGCGTTATATCTGAAGACGATTTAAATCGTCCGGTGCAACTGGATAAAACTGTTTTGAAACAACTTCCCAATGCCGTGCGAGAACAATTAAAAAATGTCACGCTTCATCAATTAATGACACATCGCGGCGGTCTTGGTGATTATCTGGGAAATTATTGCAAGGCGATAGAAAGCGGCCATGTGCCTGTGATTCAACATGCAGAAGATTTTTTGCCGTTTGTCGACAATAACATTTATCCTATCGGGGTAGAGCGCTATAGTAACGCGGGTTTATTACTTGTCGGACTTGCCATTAAACATGCCTACGAAACAAAATTCCGACATCCGATTAATTATGATGTTCTTTTACATAATATGCTGGTTGAGCCGATCGGCATGACTTCTTTCAGCATACTGAAACCTGCGAACGCAAAATATAATTTGCAAGATCCAATTGCTCCTTTTATCGCTGGCAGTCCAGCGGGTGGTTATTGGCTGACATCAGCAGATTTGGCGAAACTCGGACAGTGGATATATCTACGAGCGAAATATGATTCTAAATTTAATTCTTTATTAAAAAAATATGGCCAGGAATTTTATCATGCTGACGATGACACGGTTGCGCATGGTGGCGGGATTGCATCATCGAGTGCATTTTTGTCGGTTTCTTTAAAAACTGGGGCTGTGCTGGCAATAGAATCTAATTTACCACCTGGGTCGGCGGATGATTTGAAAATGATGATACAAAATCATGTTTTTGCTACTTTGTCATCCTGAACGAAGTGAAGGATCTCCTCATATCTATCGGGAGATCCTTCACTTCGTTCAGGATGACAAAGGTCGGCGTTCAGGATGACAAAGGTTCAGGACGACAGCCTATAAATCTTTTCCACAACAAAAGACCCCACTAACAAACCAATCATCGTGTAAACCGCTAACGGCGCATGCTGAAATGTATATATCTCAAGTAAACAAAATAAAATTAAACACAGCGAAAGCGCAATAATCACAAGTGATTTTTTAGCGCCGGTCTCTTGCAACACACGCAAGTGACCGGCATTGACTGCCGAATAAATTAATAAAAATGCACCACTGCCCATCATCGCAATTCCAGATAAATCAAAAACCAGAATAAAAATAATCACGAGTAATGCTGTTAAAAGCAAACCGCCTGTTGCATTTTTCCATGCAGAATCTTCCAAGACTGCCGGCAATTCGCCATCGCGCGCAATCAAATAACTTACGTTAGCTGCACCAAATAATGTGGCATTAATTGCAGATGCAGTCGAAAATAATGCAGCAACTGCAATCAGCTTGAAGCCAAACCAGCCTAAAAATGGTTTTGCTGCAGCTGCTAATGCATAATCACCGGATTGATTGATTTGTTCCGCTGTTAAAGTGCCTGACACCGTTATAGAGACTGCGATATAAATCACAATCACGATCAAAACACTAGAGTATAAGGATTTTGGCAAATTTTTCTGTGGGTCAACCATATTGCCTGCCGCATTGGTGATCAGACCAAAACCTTCATAACCAATAAATAAAATCCCTGCGCCAAAAAAAATATTGTCGATACCGCTCCAATGTGAATACGCCAAATTTTCTGGATGAATAAACCATAAGCCAGTCACTGAGAAAAATACGAGTATGCTGACTTTGATCAAGACAATAATCAGTTCGGATTTACCAACGGATGCTGCGCCCAGCATATTAATTAGCGTGAATAAAATCACAATGCCGCAAGAAATAAGTTTAGTTAAAAATGGTGTGGGTGACTCGGTGAAAAATGTCATGCAATAGGCTGCAAAACCTTCTGCATACAGTGCGATCGAAATGATGTACGCGATCCACATAAAAACATTGATACCGCCGCTCACTCTTCCTACGCCAAAACTTTTTACCAAAAACTGCACCGCGCCACCGGCTGACGGATAGCGTGCGCCTAATTTTGCATAAGAATACGTTGAGAATAAAACTACAATGCCGCCAATTAAAAATGACAACCACATTGCAGTACCTGAGGCTTTTGCAACGACACCAAGAATTGAAAATATGCCCGCGCCTATCATACCGCCGATACCGATGGAAATAGCATCAGCAACGGAGATTCTTGATCTATCCATGATTTATTTCCCTGTTTTTATTCCCGATCAATTGTACTTTAAATTAAATCTGAATTCATTTTTGAATAGTTGAGTTAAATAGCATATGATTGAGCCTGGGCGGACATGTCCTTCAAGACGGCAATTCCCGCCTCTTCAGGAACTATTACAGCAAAGGAGATGCTATATGTCGCGTTTATTGATTCTTTTTATTAGTGCAATATCATTGTTAATGACTGCTACTGTTCGAGCTGATGAAACTACGACGATTGTAACACCTGCCGGAAGTGGAACGACCACCACAACGGTTGATCCAAATACGCAAGAAACGACTACGACACAAACAAATCCAGTGACACAACAAACAACGATTACGAAAGTAAATCCAACTACCCAAGAAACAACGACAACGATTATTACACCCGCACCTGCGCCTAAAGAAGTTGTTCCGCTGCCAGAAGGATCTACCAATTGCTTTACCGTAGGAGCCGGCTGGTTTCAAAACATTTGGGTTCCTGAGCACACTGTTTGTCAATATGGACCAAACACGCAAGAAGGTGCAGCGTGGATTGCGGGACACTGGACATGTTCTAAATTCAAATCCACCGCATGCACGCGCTGGGATTGGAAACCGGGTCGTTGGGTTAAGACGTTGCAGGTTTATTAATCAGTTACGGGCGAACACCCCGGTATGTTTGTGGCCGGGGTGTCCGCCCCTACCCTTTCACCAAAATTGACAAAAATAATTTCTTCGCAGTTTTCTTTACTCTGTTAACTCAATATTTCTCGACGCAGTAAAATTCCGTCG